>JAIOII010001542.1 GCA_019912685.1 Kofleriaceae bacterium | reverse complement strand
GTCCCGCGAGGTGCGCGATCGCCGGCGCCACGTCGGAGCGGGCGAGTCCGCCGACCAGCTCGAGCGCGCGGCGCACGACCGCCGGCCGGGGGTGGTAGAGGACGAGCGCGGGCAGCGGCGCGTGGTGACCGGCGAGGAGCTCGAGCGCGGCGAGCGCCTCGACCTCGTCGGGGCTCGCCAGCTTGCCGTGCAGGAGCTCGACCGCGCTCGCGTCGAGGCGAGGCAGCCGGACGCCGCGCTGGACCCCGCCGGCGACGAGCATCGCGCGGAACTGATCGACGTACGCCGCGCGGACGAGGGGGAGGAGGCCGAGCCAGACGACGGTGGCCGCCGCCGCGACGATGGCGAGGAAGCGCGCGCCGACGTCGAGGGAGCCGATCGACGTGGCGGCCAGGACGACGAGGACGGCGACGATCTGGCCGCCGCGCTGGCCGAGGGCGTCGGCGATCGGCTTGGCGCCGTCGCGGATGCCGGGCGCCACCGGCAGGTAGAGGATCTCGGCGGTCACGCGGTGCAGGCTGTGGCGCAGGCTGCCGTCGCCCAGCTTGAGCGCGAGCACGGCGCCGAGCATCGCCGTCGCGGCGAAGCCGAGCGTGGTGATCAGCATGAGCGACGGCAGGATCACCATCGCGACGCCGACGCCGAGGCGATCGAGGATGCGCGGCGCGAGCACGAGCTGGACGGCGAGGCTGAGGATGTTGAGGCCCGTGTAGATCGCCCCGAAGGTCGTGGCGAGATCGGCCGCTGGCAGGCGCTCGGCGATCGCGCGCTTGAACGCGAGGTCGCCGAGGGTGAGGGCGACGGTCGCGACCAGGGTGGTGGTCACGAGCAAGCGGATGTAGCGGTACGTCCGCCGCGGCATGGCGCCGCGGTCGGCGCGCTTGCGCGCGACGGGCGCGTCGGTGCCCGGTTTCGGCGCCAGGAGGGCGGCGGTCACGGCGGTGAGCGTGAACGAGACCGCGCCCGCGGTCACCAGGTGCCGCGGTTCGACGAGCCGGCCGAGCACGGTCGCGATCGCCGATCCGACGAGCGCGCCGCCGATGCCCCCGGCGCCGATCACCGAGAAGTATCGCTTCGCCTGGTCGACCGAGAGACTGCGGTCGACGACGGTCCAGAAGCACGGGACCACGAGCGTCGCGACCAGGCCGGTCCACACGTAGAGGCCGAAGACGAGCGAGTGCGACAGCGCGATCGTCGCCGCGAGCACGGAGGTGCCGACCGCGGCGATCGCCACGAGCACGAGCAGCAGCCGGCGCGCGTCGCGCAGGCCGAGGAGGCGGCGCATGACGACGAAGGCGACCAGCGAGGCCCCGGCGATGGCGAGGTAGGCCCACGCGAGGCGATCGGGGCCCAGCCTGGCCAGGAAGAGCGCGTCGCGCGCGGTCTCGAGCAGCGCGTGCGACGTCATCACGCCGAACAGCACGGCCGTCGCCGCCAGCACGGTTGGCTGCAGCTGGCGGCCGGCTGCGGGTGTCGTGGTCGTCGGGCTCACGGCCGCCAGATCCCGATGATCCGCAGCCGGGACGTGCCCGGCTCGCGGGCGAGGTGGACGTCGGTGGCGCCGGTGAAGGTCGGTCGCCGCGTGGTGACGCGCACGATCGTGTAGCCGTCGCCGCCGGCGATGCCGGGGAGCGCGACGCAGGTGCGGCCGCTCGCCGCCGCGACGTGCTCGGCGGTGGTCGCGAGCATGCGCGCGTCCGCGTCGTACGCGGTGAGCTGGTAGCGCGACCCGTCGCCGAGCGCGGACAGGCGATAGGTGAGGAGGAGGTCGTCGAAGCAGAGGGTCGGCGCGGCCGCGTTGGCGTCGAGCGCGAAGCGGTCGAGGGGGTTGACCTTCATGAACCAGTAGCGTCCGTCGCGCGCTGGCGCGCGACGAGCGTGTCGACGAGGTACGCGGCGGCGCGCGGATCGGTGAGGCGCGCCGCGTCGACCGCGGCGCCGATCTGCGCGCGGGTGAAGCGCATGACGATCTTCGCGCCCCAGAAGCGATCGAAGCGGTCGGCGAGGAGCAGCGGCGCGTACACGGGCGCCGCCGGGATCCAGCCAGCGGGATCGAACGTGTGCGCGTCGAAGATACCGACGCCGCGCAGGCCCGGTGCGCGTCGCGCTTCCCACGGCCGGGCCTCGAGCCCGGCGGAGACGAACGATTCGAGGACGTCGCCGGGGTCGAACGTGTACGCGTAGCCGCGACGCAGGTCGCCCGAGTGCATGCCCATCCAGCCGAGCGTCTTCCCGAAGTCGAGGAAGTAGTGCATCACGTAGTGGCAGTCGGGGTTCGCCGGGTCGGTGACCCACATGTCGAGCGAGTTCTGGATCTTGAGGTCGAGGTGATCGATCCACGCGAAGACCGGGTACGCGCCGCGCAGCTCGCGCCGGCGCTCGTGGGGGAGGCGATCGTTCGGATCGCCGGGCCGCGTGCCCTCGCCGGGATGGCCGCCGAGCGGCTTGCCGTCGAGCATGCGCGAGGCCATCACGCGGATCCGGCCGTCGGGCTCGATCTCCACCATGCGCAACGCGCGCCGGACGTCGCGCTCGGTCAGCCGCCGCTTGCGCCCGAGCTCGTCCTTGGTGGTCGCGTCGGGCGCGATCACGAGGTCTTCTCGCCGCAGGTAGACGATGTGGGTCTCGGGCACGTGGTAGCCGAACGCCCAGAGGAGACGTCCCGAGATGATCTCGGCGGCGGTCTCGATCTCGGGGAAGCCGCGGACGTCGAACTTGAGCAGGAACTTCTCGCCGCGGGTATCGGTCGCGACGAAGCCGACCGCGCGCCCCGCGGCCTTGCTCGAGCGGATCGTGAACGGCGCGAAGCCCTCGGGGCTACCCACCCGGGTCGCGCCCGCGCGAACCTCGTCGGGCGACAGGTCGCGCACGCCGATGCGGTTCTCGAACCAGGTCGAGTCCGGGACCTCGTCGAGCGCGTTGACCCCGAGCGCGCGCTGCGCCGGGCGGAGCTCGAGCGCGCGGCTGATGCGGCGGCGGAAGTAGCCCTCGTAGTAGTACTCGCCGATGAGCGGCTCGCGCCCGCCCGGCGGACTCGGGACGTCGCGGCGATCGTCGACGACGTTCACCGCCGGCTGGTTGCGGAAGCGGACCGACGGCAAGGTCGCGTGCGAGGCGCAGGCGCCGGCGGTGAGCGCGATCGCGGCCCACGCGATGGAGATCGCCGCCGGCCTCATCGCCGCACCGTCCGGCGGCCGACGTCGAACACGGGATCGAACGAGACGTCCACGAACACACCTCCGTCGATGGAGCTCGCGACGCTGGCGCGGAGGAAGAAGTCGTTGGCGTCGTGGAGCTCGAAGGCGATGCCGTAGCCGACGCGCAGGCCGTCGAGCGTGAGCTCGTCGAGCGCCGGGAAGACCCGGCCGACGTCGACGAAGGTGCTGGCGAAGAACGTGTGGGCGAGGTCCCACTCGTACTCGAGCGAGCCGAGGACGATGGCGCGATCGCGGAACTGCTCGGTCGCGTACCCGCGCAGGAGCGTCGATCCTCCGAGCGCCGGCAGCTCGACGAACGGCACGTCGGCGCGCGCGCCGCTCACTGCCTCGCCGTGCAGGCGCACGGCGAGCACGCGCTGGCCGCGTCCGAGCCGCCGAAAGTACTGCGCGTCGGCGCCATACCGCCAGAAGTCGCGGCTGTCCAGGACCGCGACCTTGCCGACGAAGGCCGACGCGAGCCAGCCGGTGGCGTAGAGCCGCTGCGCGTCGGTGAACCGGTCCTGGCGCCGGCTGTCCCAGGCCAGCTCGAGCTCGCCGTAGAGGTAGCCGTAGCCATCGAACCCGACCAGCGTGGTCATGTCGTAGACGTCCGTGATGAGCGGGCCGCGCTCGCTCGGCGAGGTCTCGATCTCGGTGAGCGCGGCGGCGAAGCGGAGACGCAGGTCGCGCACGACGCGGGTGTCGCTGGTGAGCGCGGCGCGCGCGAGTCGTTGTCGGTAGCGGGTCTCGATCATCCCGTCGTCGTTGCCGACGCCCTGGAAGCGCTCCTGCGGCTTGCGCTCGTGCTCGGCGCGCAGATCGAAGCGCACGTGATCGCCGGCGCGATACAGGCGGAGGTCCCCGGAGAACGCGTCGCGAAAGCGACCCCCGGTGCGCGCCTTCAGGCGCATCTGCTCGCGCCGACCGAGCCCAGCGATCAACGCGGCGCCGCCCGAGATCCCCCACTCGCTCTCGAGCTTGGCCGTCGGGTATACGCCGAACGTCTCGGCGTCGTTGAACAGCAGCCGCTTGATGCGCTTCTCGACGTGGTAGTGCTCGTACGCCCAGACCACGTCGCGCACCGGCGAGAAGACGAGATCGAAGAGGCCGCGGGGCACGACGAGCGCGCCGCGACCGATCCTGCGCACCGTCGACTCCGGTTCACGAAGGTCGACGCGGCCGCTCTCATCGCCGGGCCGCGGCGCGCCCGCGACCGACGCCGAGGTGTGCTCGGGCGTCGGCTCGGGCTCCTCGGGCGGCGGTGTCTGCGCCGCGGATGGCGCGGCGACGAGCAGCACGATCGCGGCGGCGACAACCGGCGTCGCGCGCCGCGAGAACGCGGGCGGCGCCGGGCTGAGCACGCGATGCCGGCGGACGATGCCGGCGCAGATCGCCAGCCATACGAGCACGAGGCCGACGTTGACGAGCGCGAGCTCGCGGCCCCGCAGCCCGAGCTGGTGGATCCAGAAGCCCACGAGCAACGCCGAGAGGAGATCGCCGGCGCGGACAAAGAACATGTCGATCGCGGCCTTCGCCTTGTACTTGACGGCGCGCGAGGTCGGCAGGAACAGCGCCTGGCGCACCGTGTTCTGGAGCGAGTAGTCGGTGGCGTTCTCGGCGATCTTGCCGGCCCGGATGATGGCGAGGCCGCCGAAGGCGGCGATCGCCGCGTAGCTGCCGAACACGATGACCGGCATGACGAACAGCGCGACGCGCACGCCGACCTTGCCGATGATCCGCGACACGAGGAAGGCCTGGACGAGGAAGCCGGCGAGGTTCACCCACGAGAAGAAGTCGGCGTAGAAGCTCTTGATGAGCTCGCGCTGGCCGGCTTCGTCGGCGGTCTGCGCCATCGCGTGCTCGCGCACGGCGTTCGACAGCACGTACTCGCCCGTCGTGTTCACCAGGTTGAGCACGAGGAGCATCACGCCGATGAGGAGCAGGTAACGGTCGCGCAGGACGAGCTGGAACCCGCCGGGTCCGGCGATCGGCGCGGCGGCGAGCGTGCGCTGCCGCGTCGCGAGGTGACGGTCGATGGCGTTGAGGGCGGCGAGCGCGACGAGCAGGATCCCGCCGGCGAGGGGCAGGAGCAGGAACGTGTCGGCCGCCTTTGCGATGCGCGGCCCGAGGACGGCGCCCAGGGAGCCGCCGATCGCGATGATCCCGAAGAGCCGCTTGCCCTGCTCCTCGCTGTAGATGTCGTTGGCGTAGGACCAGAACTGCGCGACGAGGAACAGGCTGACGAGGCCGAGCCAGATGAAGAACGGCAGGCCGATGGGCACGCCCGCGCGCCCGAGCGCGAAGAAGGCGAGCAGGCTCGCGATCACCGCGGCGTAGGACACGTTGATGAGGACGATGCGCCGCACGCGGTTGGCGAGCCAGCCGTAGGCCGGGACGAGGCCGAACAGGAGGATCGCCATCGCGCCGGTCGCGTAGGTCTTGAGCTCGTCGCCGCGCAGGCCGAAGGTGCCGCCGCTGAGGATGAGGCCCTCGCGAGCGGTCTTCATCAGGTAGTAGCTCGACAGGATGAGGAACACGACCGCGAGGAGCATGAGGGCGAGCACGCCTTCGCCGGGCTCCACCTTGGCGAAGGGACGCAGGGCCCGGTCGACGAGGTGGGATGCGCGCTGGCGCAGGGCGGACATGTCGATCCCCCGTCGCTGCAAGGGGGGTGCCCGCGTACCGGCGCCGCTGCGGGGGCGCGACGCGCAAGATCTCCGCGATGTGCGCCGCGCCGCGCAGCAAGTGCGGACCGAGCGGAGCCAGCCCCTTAGTGCGTGGTCGCGTCCGGGCAGAGCTCGCGCATCACGCGGTCCGCGAGCTGCGTCGTGGCGTCGCGATTCGCGGTCGCGATGGCCAGGACGACGGCGTCGAAGCCCTCGCCGGTCACCGGCGCGTCCGCGGCGATCTGCCCGCTGGCGAGGACGGTGCGGTGATCGTGGAGCACGAAGCGGAGCTGGACCCGGCCGGCGTGGCGCGGGGTCATCACCTCCTCGAAGGCGATGACCTCGATCTCGAGCGTCGGCGCGGAGCGGATCCTGGTCTCGGCGAGCGGTCGCTCCTCGAAGAGCGCGCGGAGGAGGGCGCGGCGGACGTACTCGTCGGGGCTCTCCGTCCATCGCCGGGTCTCGTAGAGCGCGAGCTCGACGCCCGAGGTCCGCTGCACGATGCGGTGCCCGAGGACGTCGGCGCGATCGACGCGGCCGAGGCGGAGCGGCGCCGGCGTCCTCGGGCACCGCAT
>JAIOII010001541.1 GCA_019912685.1 Kofleriaceae bacterium | reverse complement strand
CCGCGGGCTCGCCGCGCTCGAAGCCGAGGTCGGCGGACGTGTCGCCGACCGGCGCCGCCCCGTGGTGGTGGAGCACGCCCTCGTGGGCGTGCGCGGTCGCCGCCGTCGCGTCGCTGCGCACGGTCACGACCAGCTCGGTGCCGAGCGGCGCGTCGCCGGCGTGGTGGTGCGCCGGCAACCACGCATGGGTTGCGACGTGGAGCGCGGGCATCGCCTCGACGCCCAGGAGCCACGCGACACAGGCCACCACCGCCAGGCGGCGGCGCGACGTCTCGGGGCGGAGGGCGAATTTCATGCGCGAACGTCCCAGCCTACTCCAGGTACGAGCTTCCCACGTGCACGGATCGTTCCGTGGTCGTGACGACCGCTCGACATGTAGACGTAGGTCTCCCGAGGTGAGACCAGCGCGCCGCCGCTCGCCGCGAGCTCTCACCTGGAGGGTGTGAACGACGTGGCGCGCGAAGCAACGCGAGTCGTCGGTCGCGCGTGTTAGATTGAGGTGTGCGTGCGCTTCTCGCGCTCGGGGTCCTCGCCGCGCTGGCCCTGAGCGTCACGTCGGCGCACGCCGACGCGATCGACATCGAGTCGCGGCAGCTGCGATCGTCGGCGAGCTACAAGCGCCGCCTC
Source organism: Kofleriaceae bacterium (assembly GCA_019912685.1). Classification (GTDB taxonomy): domain Bacteria; phylum Myxococcota_A; class Polyangia; order Haliangiales; family Haliangiaceae; genus UBA2376. Next base: position 4,458 of record JAIOII010001541.1, on the reverse strand, counting down.
GCCGCCGCGCTCGCGCTCTCCAAGAGCCACGACGGGCGCGCGGTCGCCGCGCTCGCCCAGGCGCTGCGCACCGACGGCGAGCCGCAGATCCGCCGCGTCGCCGCGCTCGCGTTGCCCAAGGCGCTCGACGCGACCACGCCCCCGCGGGTGCGCGACGTGGCGATCGAGGCGCTCGAGAAGGCGGCGGTGAAGGACAAGGACGCCAAGGTGCGCGAGCTGGCGGCGCGCGCGCTCACCAAGGTCGCGGCGCTGCGGCCCAGGCAGGAGCTCGCGCCCGGCGCGCCGGCGGTGTTCGTGCACGTCGGCCAGGCCGCCGATCTGTCGAGCAAGGCGCCCAGGGACACGATGCCCAAGCTCACCAAGGTGGTGCGCGGCGTGGTGCAGCGGAAGGCGAGCGACATGTCGACCACGTGGCCGGGCTCGCTGCCGACGGAGAAGCAGCTGAACGCGGCGGGCTCGCGCGCGTTCATCGTCGCCGCCACGATCTCCGCCGTCGACATCAAGCGCAGCGGTACGAAGGCCGAGATCGCGTGCACGGTGTCGGTGCGCGTCGCGCCGTGGAACGGGACCGACGGCTCCGAGAAGTGGGTCGCGCAGAAGGCCGCGTCCGCTTCCGGATCGGGCAAGGCGATGACCGGGTCGGCCTCGGTCGCGATCGAGGGCGGCATCCGTGACTGCGTGCTCGCCGTCGGCGAGGAGCTCACGCAGAAGCAGGTGGTGCCGTTCCTGAAGCGGATCGCGGGCGATAGCTGAGCGCGCGGGCCTCGACCCAGCCGTAGAGCACGGGCACGACGAGCAGGTTGAGCGCGGTCGACGAGAGCAGGCCGCCGAGGATGACGACCGCCATCGGGGCCTGGAGCTCGTTGCCGGGCTCGTTCCCGGCGAGCACGAGCGGCACGAGCGCCAGCCCGGCGCAGAGCGCGGTCATGAGGATCGGCGAGAGGCGCTCGAGGCTGCCACGGCGCACCGCCTCGTCGAGCGGCGCGCCTTCGACGGTGCGCAGGTGGTCGAAGTGCGAGACCAGCATGATGCCGTTGCGGGTCGCGATGCCGAAGAGCGTGATGAAGCCGACCAGCGAGCCGATGGTGAGCACGGGGTCGGTCGCGAACACGGCGACGACGCCGCCGATGAGGGCGAGCGGCAGGTTGACCATCACCAGGAGCGCGCGCCGCGCCGACGCGAAGGCGAGGTGGAGCACGAGGAAGATGGCGACGATGACCCCGCCGCCGAGGAGCATGAGCGTGCGGCTGGCGCGCTCCTGGCTCTCGAACTGGCCGCCGTAGGAGACGTAGTAGCCCTCCGGCAGCTTCACCTCGCGCGTGACGCGCTTCTCCATGTCGGCGACCACCGAGCCGAGGTCGCGGCCGGCGACGTTGGCCATGATCACCATCTTCCGCTGCGCGTTCTCGCGCGTGATCGTGTTGGGGCCGACGTCCTTCCGGATCGTCGCCAGCATGGAGAGCGGGAGGAGACCGTGGCCGGGTACGGCGAGCGGCGTGCGCGCGAGCTCCTCGATCGAGTCGCGGTCGGCGCCGTCGTAGCGCACGACGACGTCGAACGTGCGCTGGCGCTCGACGACCTGCGTCACCTTCTTGCCGACGAGCGCCTCCTCCATCTCCTCGGCGAGCTCGCCGCGATGGGTGCCGGCGCGGGCGACGCGGTCGAGGTCGAAGTCGACGACGATCTGCGGGATGTCGATCTGCTGCTCGATCGAGACGTCGACGGCGCCGGGGACGTCGGCCATGACGCGGCGGATCTGCTCGGCGTACATGCGCAGCGTGAAGAGGTCGTCGCCGAACAGCTTCACGGCGATCGCGGCGCGGGTCCCCGACAGCATGTGATCGATGCGATGCGAGATCGGCTGGCCGATCGTGATGGTGACGCCGGGGACCGTGGCGAGCCGCGCGCGCATCGCGTCGAGGAGGGCGGCCCGCTCGCGGCCGGGGCGCAGCCGCACCTCCATCTCCGTCGAGTTGACGTCCTGCGCGTGCTCGTCGAGCTCCGCGCGCCCGGTGCGGCGCGCGGTCGAGACCACCTCCGGGAACTCGAGGAGGATCGTCTCGAGCCGGCGGCCGATGGCGTCGGCCTCGGCGAGGGACGTGCCGGGCAAGGTCACCGCGTTGATCGTGAGGGCGCCCTCGTTGAACTCGGGCAGGAACGAGCGGCCGAGGCGCGGCAGGAGGAGCGCGGCGCCACCGCGACGGATTCGTCGTGCGCCACCTGAAGCGCGGGAGGAGCAGCGCGCACAGCGCCGGCGTCACCGTGAGCGCGGTGAACAGCGACGCGAAGATGGCGACCAGGTAGGCGAAGCCGAGCGGATCGAGGAGCCGGCCCTCGACGCCCTCGAGGAAGAACACGGGCACGAACACGAGCATGACGATCACGGTGGCGAACACGATCGACCCGCGGATCTCGCGGCTCGCCTCGTAGACGATCTCGGTCGCCGGCCGCTGCTCCTCGGGTGGTCGCGTCGCGTTCTCGCGCAGGCGCCGGACCACGTTCTCGACATCGATGATCGCGTCGTCGACGAGCGCGCCGATCGCGATCGTGAGGCCGCCCAGCGTCATGGTGTTGATGCCGGCGCCGAGCCACTCGAGGACGATGACGGCCACCAGCAGCGACACCGGCAGGGACAGGGCCGAGATGAGCGTGGCGCGTGGATCGACGAGGAAGAGGAGGATGATCGCCACCACGAGGATCGCGCCGTCACGCAGGGCGCGGGCGACGTTGTCGACGGCGGTGCTGATGAACTCGGCCTGGCGGAAGAGCTGGCGCTCGACGACCATGCCGGCCGGCAGGCCCTTCTCGATCGCGTCGAGCTCGCGGTCGATCGCGCGCGTCAGGGCCAGCGTGTTGGCGCCCGGCTGCTTCGTGATCGCCATGACGACCGCGGGGCGCGCGTCGACGGAGCCGTCGCCGAAGCGCAGCCCGGCGCCGACCTCGATGCGGCCGAGCTGGCCGACGGCGATCGGCGTGCCCTCGCGGCTGGCGACGACGACGGCGGCGAGGTCGTCGCTCGAGCGGAAGCGGCCGATGCCGCGGATCAGGTGCTGCTGCGGGCCGCGCACCAGGAAGCCCCCGGTCGTGTTGCGGTTCGAGGTCTCGAGGGCGTGGGCGACGTCGTCGAGCGACAGCTCCCAGCGCCGCAGGCGGTCGGGATCGAGGAGCACCTGGTACTGGCGCACGCCGCCGCCGATGGCCACGACCTGCGCGACGCCGGGGACGCCGAGGAGGCGGCGGCGCACCACCCAGTCGGCGTTCTCGCGCACCTCGTGGCCGGGGTGGCGGTCGCTGCGCAGGCCGACGAACATGATCTCGCCCATCACCGATGACACCGGCGCGAGCTGGGGCGGCGGCAGGTCGGGCGGGAGCTGCGGCATCGCGAGCTGGAGCTTCTCGCCGACGAGCTGGCGGGCGCGCACGATGTCGGTGCCCCAGCCGAACTCGACCCACACGATCGAGATGCCGACGCCCGACGCCGAGCGCACGCGGCGGACGTCGGTCTGGCCGTTCATCGCGGTCTCGATCGGCACGGTCACCAGCGACTCGACCTCCTCGGGCGCGAGGCCGTGGGCCTCGGTGACGACCGTGACGGTGGGCGCCGAGACGTCGGGGAAGACGTCGACCGGCATGCGCCACGCGACGTACGCGCCGTAGATCGACACGAGCAGCGCCGCCACCAGCACGAACGAGCGCCGGTTCAGCGACCAGCGGATCAACCCGTCCATCGCGCTCATCGCGCGACCTCAATGCGCATGGCCGTGCTCCGGAAGTGACCCGCCGGCGGCGGCGAGCTTGATCGAGTAGGCGCCGCGGGTGACGACGCGCTCGCCGGCCGCGAGCCCGCTCGTGATCTCCGTCCAGCCGCCCGAGTGGATGCCGGTGCCGACGACGCGGCGCTCGAACGACTCGCCCCCCACCTGGACGTAGATGACCTCGCGGCCGGCGTCGTCGACGATCGCGCCGTCGGGCACGGCGAGGGCGGCGCGCGGCGCCCCGGTCGCGATGAACACCGACGCGAAGCTGCCGATGCGCAGCTTGCCGTCGGCGTTGCCGACCTCGAAGATCATGGGGACGGTGCGCGTCTTCTCGTCGACCATGTTGCCGACGGTCACGACCGCGCCGTCGGGCGGCGCGATCTCGAACGGCTGCGCGTGGCCGTCGACCTTGAAGGTGGCGCGCGTGGCGCCGGCGACGCGCGCGATGTCGGGCTCGAAGACGTGGGCGTGGACCCAGACCCGCGACAGATCGACGACGGTGAACAGCGCCTCGCCGGCCTCGACGCTCTGCCCCGACGCGGGGTGGATCTCGACGAGCGTGCCGGCGAGCGGCGAGCGCAGCTGGAACGCGCGCCCACCACCGGTGCGGCCGACGGCGCGATCCCGGCGCGGAGCTGGCGCAGGTCGGCGCCGAGCGTCGCGCGATCGAGCGTGTCGGGCAGCCGCGGGTGCTCGGCAC
>JAIOII010001540.1 GCA_019912685.1 Kofleriaceae bacterium | reverse complement strand
GCCGAGCTCGGCGAGCGTCGGAGGCAGGGCCGTGCGACCGGCGACGAGGCGCTCGGCGAACGCGGCGCGCGTCCGCGGAAAGTCGGACGGATCGACGAGCCCGAACGCCTCGTCGATCGCGCGCAGCACGACCTGGCGACGTGGCGTCAGCGGCGCCCCCGGCATCGCCAGCGACGCGGGCGTGAGCGTGCCGGGCAGCATCGCCTCCTGCCTGGCGACGGTGGTGCGCAGCTGGAGCAGGAACAGGCGGCGCAGGCCGGCGCGCGTCGCCTCGCTGGCGGCGTCGGCCGACTCGAGCAGCCGCACGTCGACGGCGGTCTCGCGGTCGACGAGCGCCGGATACGCGAGCAGGGTGCGGCCGCCGACGGTCAGGTTCACCGATACCGGCAGCTCGTCGAGATCGAACGTGGTGAGCCCGCTGCGCTCGTGGCGTTCGCGCGGCGCTCGATCCCACAGCTCACGCGCGCGCCCGGCCAGCGTGCGCTGCAGCTCGCCGAGGTCGCGGCCCTGGCCCAGCGTCTTGTCGCGCTCGTCGACGATGCGGAAGGTGAAGCCGAGGTAGGGCGGCAGCCCGCGCAGGTCCCAGGCGTCGCGCGCGACCCGCTCGCCGGTGCGCTCGTGGATCGCGCGCTCGAGCGCGGGCAGGAGCGGGCCGTCGAACGGCGTCAGCACGATCGCCAGCTCGTAGGCCAGCTCGTCGAGCGGCGCCAGCGTCTTGCGCACCGCGCGCGGCAGCGCGTCGAGCAGCGCCTCGAGCTTGGCGACCATCCAGCCCGGGATGGTCCAGTCGAACACCGCGGGGTCGAGCTGCGGCAGCGCGGCCAGCGGCACCGTCACCGTGATGCCGTCCTCGTCGAGCGACGGATCGAAGCAGTAGCGGAGCGGGAGCGTGACGCCCTCCACGGTGAGCTCGTCCGGGTAGCGCGCCGCCGACAGCTCGTGCGCCTCGTCGAGGAGGACGTCGGGCAGCGTCAGCTCGAGCAGCCGCGGGTCTCGCGCCTCGGCGGTCTTGCGCCACGCCTCGAACGTGGCCCCGCTGTGGACGTGATCGGGGATGCGCTCGTCGAAGAAGCGGGCGAGCGCGTGGTCGTCGGCGAGCATGTCGCTGCGCCGGGCCTTGTCGCGCAGGTGCTGCACCTCGTCGAGGAGCGCGCGGTTACGCGCCATGAACGGCGCCTTCGTGGTGAGCTCGTGGCGCACGAGCGCGTGATCGATGAACACGCGGCGACAGAGGTCGGGATCGATCGGCCCGTACGCGACGCGGCGGTCGAGGACGGGCAGGCCGTAGAGCGTCACGTGCTCCTTCACCATCACCTGGGCCTGCTTCTGCTCCCAGTGCGGCGGGCCGTGGCTGCGCTTGCACAGCGGACCGGCGGCGCGTTCGATCCACGCCGGATCGATCCGGGCGGTGGTGCGCGCGAACAGCTGCGAGGTCTCGACCAGCTCGGCCGCCATCACCCACGGCGGCGGCTTGCGCGCCAGCGCCGACGAGGGATGGAGGAGGAATCGGGTCTGGCGCGCGCCGTTATAGACCCGCTGGTGCTGGTTCCACGTCCCGATCTTGCTCAGCAAGCCGGGCAAGAGCGCGCGATGGATCTGGTCGCCGCTGGCCTTCTTGTCCGACGGGCGCAGCTCGAGCTCGCGCGCGACCCGCGAGAGCTGCTCGTGCAGGTCCTCCCACTCGCGCATCCGGCGCGCCGAGAGGAACGTGTCGCGGCACAGCCGCAGGAGCGCCGACTTCCTGTGCGTGCGCCGCGCCTCCTGCCAGAAGTCCCAGAGCTTGAGCAGCCCGATGAAGTCGCTGGTCTCGTCGCGGAAGCGGCGGTGGGCCTCGTCCGCCTTCTGCTGCGCCGCGAGCGGTCGTTCGCGCGGGTCCTGGAGGCCGAGCACCGCAGCAAGGACGAGGACCTCGCACAGCGCGCCCTCGTCCCGACCGCCGAGGATCATCCGACCCAGGCGCGGATCGACGGGCAGGCGGGCGAGCTGGACTCCGATCGGCGTGAGCGTGCCGTCGGCGTCGAGCGCGCCGAGCTCCTCGAGCACGCGATAGCCCTCGTCGACGGCGCGCTTCTGCGGCGGATCGATGAAGGGAAACGTCGCGACGTCGCCCAGCCGCAGGGACATCATGCGCAGGATGACCCCGGCGAGCCCGACCCGCTGGATCTCGGGGTCGGTGTAGAGCGGGCGGGTCTCGTAGTCCTGTTCCTCGTAGAGTCGGAAGCAGACGCCGCTCGCGGTGCGGCCGCAGCGACCCTTGCGCTGATCGGCGCTCGCGCGTGACACCGGCTCGACGAGGAGCTGGGTCACGCCGGTGCGCACGCTGTAGCGGTTCATGCGGGCCAGGCCGGCGTCGACGACGTAGATGATGCCGGGGATGGTGAGCGAGGTCTCGGCGACGTTGGTCGCGAGCACGACGCGGCGCTGGGGCAGGGTGCGGAAGGCGCGCTGCTGATCGGCGGCCGACAGGCGGGCGTAGAGCGGCACGAGGACGGTGTGGGGGAGCGCGCGCTGCTCGAGCTCGACCATCGCGTCGCGGATCTCTCGCTCGCCGGGGAGGAACACCAGGATGTCGCCGCGCGGATCGAGCTCGGTGATCTCGTTGACGGCGTTGGCCACCGTGTCGGCGAGGTCGCCTTCGTCGTCGCGGGGCGGCCGGTAGAGGACGTCGACCGGGAAGGTCCGGCCCGAGACCTCGACGACCGGCGCACCGCCGAAGAACTCGCTGAATCGCTCGGTGGCGAGCGTCGCCGAGCTGATGATCACGCGAAGGTCGGGGCGGCGAGGCAGGATCCGCTTCAGGTAGCCGAGGAGGAAGTCGATGTTGAGGCTGCGTTCGTGCGCCTCGTCGATGATGAGCGTGTCGTACGCCTGCAGGAGCGGATCCCCCTCGAGCTCGGCGAGCAGGATGCCGTCGGTCATGAACTTGATCCACGAGTCGCGGCGGATGCGATCGTCGAAGCGGATCTTGTAGCCGACGACGTCACCGAGCTCGGTGTCGAGCTCCTGCGCGACGCGGGCCGCGACGCTCGTGGCGGCGATGCGGCGCGGCTGGGTGCATCCGATGAAGCCGTGGGTGCCGCGACCCATGGCCAGGCAGATCTTGGGCAGCTGCGTGGTCTTGCCCGAGCCGGTCTCGCCCGCAACGATGATGACCTGGTGCTCGTCGATCGCGTTGGCCAGATCGACGAGGCGCGCGGTGATCGGCAGGTCCGGAAAGCGGACCTTGTCGGAGAGGCGCAACCCGGGGCGCAGCTCGGCGGGGGCGTCGGCGGGGCGAGAC
>JAIOII010001539.1 GCA_019912685.1 Kofleriaceae bacterium | reverse complement strand
GGGCAGCGGCGCGAGCGCCTCGGCGAGCGCGTGGCCGTCGAGCCCGGGCGCGCCGGCGAGCTCGAACGGGCGCGTCGTGCCCCGCCCTTCCGACAGCTCCGTGCCCTCGACGAGGCACATGCCGGGGTAGACCAGCGCGGTGTCGACGGTCGGCATGTTGGGCGACGGCATCACCCACGGCAGCCCGGTGTCGGCGAACATCATGTCGCGCTGCCAGCCGCCCATCGCGACGACGTGGAGCTCGAGGTCGAGCTGCTCCTCCGCGGCGCGCCAGCGCGCGATCTCGCCGGCGGTGAGGCCGTGGCGGTTCGGGCACGAGACCAGCCCGACGAACGAGTCGTGGCCGGGCGCGATGTCGCCGCCCTCGACGAGCGCGCCGCCGATCGGGTTGGGCCGGTCGAGGACGACGAAGCCCTTGCCCGCCTGCGCGCACGCGCGCATCGCCAGCACCATCGTCCACACGAACGTGTAGTAGCGGCTGCCGACGTCCTGCACGTCGTAGACGAGCACGTCGACGTCGTCGAGCATCGCGCGCGTCGGCGCCAGCGACGCGGCGTCGTGGCCGTAGAGGCTGTGCACCCGGAGGCCCGTGCGCGCGTCGACCTCGGCGCCGACGCCGATCATGTCCTGCGCGTCGCCGCGCACGCCGTGCTCGGGCCCGAAGAGCGCGACGAGCGAGACGCCGCTCGCCGCCGCGAGCAGGTCGGCGGCGTGGCGCAGCTCGGCGTCGACCGCCGTCGGGTTCGCGATGAGCCCGACCCGGCGCCCGCGCAGCACGCGGTCGTCGGCGAGCAATCGTTCGAGGCCGGAGGCGACGCGCGGCACGAGCGTCAGAAAATCGGCACGGGCTTGAGCGTCACCTTGCCGTCCTTGGTGACGACGCGGAAGCGCACCGCCTTGCACTGGTGCTGCGCCTTGAGCTTGCCCTCGTTGACGCGCAGCTTGGCGATGAAGCCCTCGAAGCTGACCTCGTCGGGGTGGCCGGTCGCGCGCCGCGCCTCGAGGTACTCGGTGTAGACGCGCTTGTAGTAGTCGGGCTCGGGCTCGCGCGCGAGCGCGGCGAGCTCGGCGCTCGAGCTGTCGGCGGGCGGCGCGGCGGCGCCGTCCTCGTCCTCGAACTCGACGCGGCCGGGGACGATCGGGTTGCCGTCGTCGTCCATCTCCTCCTCGCCGGGCTCGGGGCGGCCGAGCAGGCGCGCCAGCATCACGTTGAGCCCGTTGGCGAGGCCGTCGAGGTCCGCGCCCACCGGGCGGAACGTGCGCTCGAGGTTGCCGTTGATGATCTCGGCGACGCCGACCTCGAGCTCGTCGACCTGATCGAGGATGCGTCGGCTCGACAGCCACATCGCGCCGAGCGCGAGCAGGAGCGCGATCGCGCCGAGCACGATCACCATGCGGCCGGCGGTCGCGTGCTCCGGGACGTTGCGGCCGGCGGGCGCGAGCACGAGCGCGCCCGCGGTCACCGGCGGATAGTCGGCGGGCAGCGCCTTGGTGTTGGGGTAGCGCGGCATGCGCACGGCGCCGACGAGGTACGTCTGGCCGTCGATCGTGGCGGTCACCGGCGAGACGATGCCGCTGTCCGACGAGAACGCCTGCTTCAGGTCGTCGCGCGCGAGGAGCGGCGCGATGAGCTGCTGCATGCGCGCGTCCTCGGTGTTGTCGCCCTTGCGGAAGCTCGACGCGTAGACCTTGTCGCCCTGGAAGTACGCAATCTCGGAGCCGAGCACCGCCTGCTCCTCGCGCGCGAGCTTGGACGACTGCGAGTACGCGATGACGACGGCGCCGATGATCTTGGGGACGCCGTCGGCGGTCTGGCGATCGACGACCGCGGCGACGCCGGTGCGCATGAGGCCGCGGCCGGGGTAGTTCCAGATCTCGGCGATCGCCGGGCGCGTGTGGCCGCTCTCGAGGGTGAGCGCCAGGCCGCGCCAGACGAGCTTGCCGTCCTTGTCCTTGAGCTCGCTGGCGACCGGGTTGTTCACCCCGTCCATCGCCACGATGTTGCCGCCGGCGTCGACCAGCGCGAGCACGTCGGGCTGGGTCTGGCCGGCGTTGTTGCTGTGGAACCGCGAGAACGCGAGATCCGCCTCCCGGACGCGGTCGAGGGTGGCCGTCGTGCGCAGCGCGCCGACGACGCCCTCGTCCTTGGCCATCGTCTCCGCCTGCGCCTGCGTGTTGAGGAGATCGAGGCGAGCGTTGTTCTGCGCCTGCGCCGGGATGCGCGCGATGCTCATCTGGAGCTTCGCATCGGCCTTGACGCGGTCGGCCAGGCCGCCGGTGACGACGACATAACAGACGGCGGTGAGCACCGCGATCGCGACTCCGACGATCGCCCCGATGATCGTGCGACTCATGTGGCCTCCAGCCTGCGCGGATTATCGAAGCCGCGTGATCATGGTGTCAATCCGACCCGCCGACGTTCACCGCTTCGGCCAGCTCGGGTCCGAAACATCCTGCGAGCTCGTTGTAGATGCAGACGATCTCGGCCACGCTCGCGGCCAGGTTGGGGCCGAGGTGTGCGCGATCGGCCGCGACGAGCAGCGTGCGATCGGTGACCCGGTAGTACGTGGTGAGGGTCCGGCAATCGACGGTCTCGGCGCCCTCGAGGATGCGCGGATCGCACAGCACCTCCCTGGGCACGACCTGCAGCGTGAGGTGCTCGGGAAACTTCGTGGCCGACGGGGCCTTCTTCGCGAGGACCTCCGGCAGCGCCTGCTTGACCTTCCGGTAGGCGCCCGCGACGTCCGCCGGCGTCCAGTCGATCGGCGCGGCGACGCGGACCGTGATGCCGTCGCCGCCGAACTCGGAGGAGGCCGTCCACGTGACGCCCGCGGGCTGGAACTCCTTCGCGGCGGCGACGGTCGGCGCGTCGGCCTGAGCCTCCTTCGCGCTCGAGCTCGCGCCGCGCATGACGAGGAACGCGACGCCGGCGCCCGCGACGAGCACGAGGACGCCGAGGCCGAGCCAGAGCCCCGCGCGGCTCTTGCCGCTCGCCGGCACGGGACCGGTCGCGGCCGGCTCGAGGCGATCGGCGAGGCCGGTCGGGGT
>JAIOII010001538.1 GCA_019912685.1 Kofleriaceae bacterium | reverse complement strand
GCGTCGGCCGGCGGCGGCGTGCCCGCCGACGGCAGCTGCTCTGCCGGCGTGGGCGCGGGCGCCGGATCCGGCGGCTTCTTCGCGTCGCCGTCGCTCACCTAGAGATCCTTCCGGTAGAAGAAGAAGTACTTCTGCATGTAGCGAAGGAGCCAGTCGACCAGGTAGGCGAGGATGCCGATGATGATGAGGAGCAGGTAGTTCTGCTCGATCAACCCGAGGCGCTCGCCGGTGTTGATCATGAAGCCGAGGCCCTCGCGCGAGTTGATCGCCTCGGCGAGCATGATGTAGCCGAGCGCCAGGCCGAAGAGGAAGCGCAGGCCGGTGATGATGTCGGGGAGCGCGAGCGGGAAGAGCACCTTGTAGATGATCTGCCAGCGCGTCGCGCCCAGCGTCTGCGCGCACTCGACGTAGGTCTGCGGCACCAGCGAGATCGCCTTGACCGTGTCGCTGAAGATGAAGGGCACCGACGCGATGAAGATGAACATCTCCTTCTGCTTCTCGTCGATGCCGAACCAGAGGATGGTGATCGGGATGAGCGCGGCCAGCGGCAGCGAGCGCCCGAAGAGGACGATCGGGTTCAGGAACGCGGCCACCGCGCGGAACGACGACGCGATCACGCCGAGCACGACGCCGACGATCGCGGCGAGCCCGAAGCCCTTCAGCACGCGCACCATCGTCGCGATGATGCCGTCGGCGAGGCCGCGCTCCTCGAGCTTGTCGTAGCTGCCGAACACGTCGCCCGGGCTCGGCAGCTTCGACGGCGAGATCGGCCGGTCCGCCGGCGAGTCGCCCGCCGTGAACAGGTACCAGATCAAGAGGACGAAGAGGATGCACGCGAGGCCGAGCACCTTGCCGAGCACCGCCGGCGGCTGCGCCCGCAAGGTCGTCAGCCACCGCGGCGGCCTCGGGATCTCGGGATCCGCGGCTGCCGGCGCGACCGACGGCCCCTTGCCGCCGGCGGGAGGGATCGGCGGACCACCGCGGCCGCCGAGCGCCCCCAGGCCGGCGTTGCTCCCCTTGTCTCCCGGTGCCGGCACGCGCTACTGGGCCTCCGCCGGCACCACCTTGACCTCGACGCGCCGGTTCTTGGCGTGGTTGTTCGGGTCGGCAGGGTCGGCGGGACGGTCCCAGCCCAGGCCGTTGACCGTGAACTGGTTCGCGGGGAGCTGGAACTTGTTGATGAGCGCCTGCTTCACCGCGTTGGCGCGGTCGAAGGAGAGCTGCTTCACCAGCGACGGGTCGGCCTGGCCGCGCATCGAGCTGTCGGTGTGACCCTCGATGAGGATGCGCGCCGCGCCGTACTGCTTGGATACCTTGGCGACCTCCTCGATCACGAAGTCGACGTTCGGGTCGTAGAGCACCGGCTGCGCCTGCCCGGGCTTCTCCACCTTCTTGTAGAGGTCGCTCGAGTTGGGGAAGAACTGCACCACGATGGTCTTGGTGAGGATCGTCGACTCGACGTTGATGCCCGACGCCGCCACCGGCGCGAACTGCACCTCGTACTCGTTCTTCTGCTTGGCGTACTTCTCCTCGGCGCCGAGCTTCTTGATCACGGAGAAGTCCATGATCTGGTCGAACTCGACCTTGTCGCTGACCACGCCGACCGCCTTGTAGAGCAGGAACGCCGTGTTGTACGTGCGCTCGAAGTTGGTCGGGTTGTTGGCGTTCAGGAAGAACTCGCGGTTCTCGGCGTAGTTCGTCCAGTGCGCGTCGCCGAGCATGCCGAGGGTCTCGTCGGCCGGGATGCCGTAGCCGTCGGACATCCACTTCGCCACCTGCTGCTTCTTGGCGTCGTCCTTGAGCGCGGTCGTCGCGTCGAGGATGCCGCGCACGATGCCCTCGATGATGTCGGGGTTGTCGCGGGCGAAGTCGGCGCGCGCGAACCACACGTCGGCGATGAGGTGGTTGGCCTCGAGGGTCGTCACCAGGAGCCGGTTGCCCGGCAGCTTCTCGGCGATGCGGTAGATGTCCGGCGCCCACGACACGCAGCCGGCGAGGTCCTTCTGCGTCGCGTACGCGCGCGCGGCCTGGAAGGCGTCCTTGGTGAACACCATCTCGACCTCGTCGGGCTGGACGCCGCCGTTGAGCAGCGCGTTGAGCAGGAAGTAGTGCGACGGCGAGTTCTGCGCGAGCACGACCTTCTTGCCGCGCAGGTCGGCGACGCTCTTGATGCTCTCGCGCACGACGATGCCGTCGCCGCCGTTCGACCAGTCGACCTGGTGGAAGACGCGCGGCATCGTGCGCGGGTCGCGCTTCAGGCCGTCGACGAGGAGCGGCAGCATGTCGACCGTCGCCCAGCCGATGTGCACCTCGCCGGCGGCGAACGTGTTGCGCATGTCGATCGGGTTGTCGAGGAGGACGAGCTCGATCTTGAAGTCGTTGCCCTTGGCGTCCTTCCAGACCTTCTTCGCCTTCATGCCCTCGTTGGCGTAGATGATCGGCGCCCAGCCCGCCCACACGTTGATCGCGAACTTGACGACGCGATCCTTGCCGATCGACTTGTAGTCGGCCGCGCCCTCGACGGGCGGCAGCTTGGCCTGCGACTCGAACGAGTACTCCTTGACCGTGGTCGCGGCGTTGATGTCGTCCAGCTCCAGCTGGGTCTGGGCGCCGGACTGCTTCTTGATGTCGGCGATGTCGATCTTCTGCGACCCTGTCCCGCTGCCGTCACCGGACTTCTTGGTCTTGGTGCAGCGCATGACGGCGAAGCCGATCAGCGCGGCGATGACGACGAGGACGGCGATGAAGAATGCGGGCTTGGGCTTACCGGCGGCTTGGGTCATGGATCAGGCCTTCTCCGTCTCGACGGCAGGGGGTCCGAGGTCCTTCTGGGATTCCGACACCGGCGTCACCTCGGGGGCGCGCATGCCGAGCTCGACCTCGAGGTCCTTGAGCGCGTCCTCCGCCATCGCCGCCTCCATGCGCTCCTCGGCCTTGATGTCGGCGATGCCCTGGTTCGACAGGTCGGCGGCGACCCGCGCCTTGCCGCGGTTCGTGTCGATCTTGCGCTGGATGACGTCCTCGAGCTGACCGAAGTCGGTCGTGACGTTCATCTCGAAGCTCGCCGACAGCTTGGCGACCTCGGCCTCGGCCTCGCTCATCTTGAGCTCGGCGTCGTACTGCTGGATCTTGTTCTTCACCTCACCCAGCTTCTTGTTCGCGTGCTGGATCTTCTTGAGGTTGTTCTGGTACGCGGTCTCGTGCATCTCGAGCTGCGCCCGGTTCTGCGCCACCTGCTCCTTGGCCTTCTGTAGCTCGAGCGCGAACCTCGCCGCGGTCTCGCGCTCGCCGGCCTTGAGGTAGGCCTTGGCCTGCGCCTGCAGCTTGGCCACGTGCGCCTCGCCGTCCTTCACCTGGCGGCCGACACGCTCGACGAGGCCGCGATACTGCTCGAGGCCGATGCGGCCTTCCTTGAGCTGCTCGACGGCCATGTCGTACTCGTACTGCATCTGGGCGATCGGGTCCGCCTCCCAGAAGAAGTTGGCGAGCTTGTTGAGCTGCGCCCGCACCGCGCTGAACATCTTCTTGAAGATCATCCGGACGTCCTCCCTGGGCCTAAGGCTTCTCGGACATTACCGGCCCCCGGCCGGTCGATCTAGTGGCGGACCACGGTTCCGTAGGCGTCGCCGCCGAGGCGGTAGTACGTCGGGTGGGTGGCGAAGCTCCAGGCGCCGAACAGGTTGATGACGATGCCCAGCCCGACGAGGGCGCGCGTGCCCCAGCCGAAGGGGCGGCCACCGACCGCGAGGAGCAGGATCAGGAACACCGTGTAGTCGAGGCTGAAGCGGTAGCCGAACTGGACCCAGCCCGAGTTCTGGTAGAAGAAGGTCGGGATCGCGACGAGCGCGACGGTGATCCAGAGCGCGCGATGGAGCGCTGGGCGCGCGCGCGGCCAGAGGAGGAGGAGGAACGCCGGGGTCGTGACCCAGATGGCGAGGCCGTGGCCCGAGACCTGGGCGAACGGGCCCTTCTCGGGGAGCTCGGGGAGGAGCGTGAAGGCGACGGCGAGGTTGCGCGCGAGGTAGCGGTAGTCGAAGAGCCCGTACTGCTCCATCTGCGCCTGCTGGCGGACGTGGAGGTACGAGTGCCCGAACTCCGCCGGCTCGCCGAAGCGGACGACGTTGTAGGCGGCGGCGGCGATCGCGATGACGACGACGGGCGCGGCGAAGGCGAGGGCGGGCCTCGCGATGCGGCGGAGCCACGCCTTCCGGTCGTCGGTGCCCGGCGCGAGCGGGTGCATGCGGAGGCACTCGAGGAGGAAGAGCGGGAACATGAACGCCATCGGCGTGCGCGTGACGGCGGCGAGGCCCAGGCAGATCCCGGCAAGGATCGGACGGCGCGCCTCGATCGACGCCCACGCGTAGCCGAGCGCGAGCACGACGCCGACGACGTGGGCGGTGAACCAGACGCGGCCCTGGACGGCGGCGAAGTAGAGGACGGTGCCGAAGGCGAGGGCGGCGGTGAGCCAGAGGTCGTCGGAGACGGAGCGCTGCGACTGGCCGGCGGCGGCGATGCGGCGGAGCGTCGCGAAGGCGAGCGGCAGGATGAGCGCGGCGCAGAGGATCGTCGGGAGCACGTCGTTGCCGCGGCGGCCGCCGGCGAGCGCGGCGGGCATCATCAGCAGGGTCGGCACCGCCGGGAACGAGACGTAGAACGTGTGCCCCTTGCTCGCCGCGATGTCGGCGAGCGGGATGAAGTCGCCGTCGGTCGTGCGGAAGACCGGACGCGTCTGGAAGCGGCGCCCGCGCACGGTGCGGCCGTCGCGCAGGACGACGGTCTCGACCTTGCACCAGTCGTCGCCCCTGGCCGGCGGCGGATCGATCGCGACCTTGCCGTTCAGCCACGCGTCCGCCTGGTAGACGAAGTGCGGATCGCTCGACTGACGGAACAGGCGATCACCCGCGAGGGCGCCGTAGCCGACGAGGCCGACGACGAACAGCGCGATGTGGATGCGATGAGCCTGGAGCCAGCCCACGGAGCCGCACGATACACCGCAGGTCGATTCCCCGCGGTAGGATGCCCGGCGAATTGAAGAAGCTGGCTCTCGGGCTCGCGCCGATCGTGACGCTCGCGGTGGTCGCCGCGTGGAGCACGTGCCGCGTGGTCGGCGCCGGCGCCGACC
>JAIOII010001537.1 GCA_019912685.1 Kofleriaceae bacterium | reverse complement strand
CGGTCTCGGCGCCGATCGCGCGGGCGAGCGCGCCGTCGCCGTCGGTGGCCACCGCGGAGCGCGCGTCGTTCGAGTGGAAGCCGAGGCCGGTGTTGACGAAGACGTCGAGCTCGTCGGACGCGGTGAGGATCGCCGAGAGCTTCGGGCTCACGATCGCGGAGGTCGCCGTGCCGCCGATCGTGTCCATCGTGCCGGCGGTCTCGGGATCGAGGTCCTTCACGTTCCAGAGGAACGCGTCGGCGCGGACGCCGCCGAGGAGCCGCACGCGCCGGGTCAGCGAGAGATCCTCCTCGACGTACGCCGCGGCGTTGACCACGTTGTTGCGGCCGCGGTTGCACGGGTTCATCCGGCCCCAGCAATCGGCGAGGCGCGCACGCGCGGTGGTGTGCCAGAGGTCGGCGACGGTCGAGTCGGTGCGCAGCTCGACGCCGGCGTGGACGAGGCCCGAGCGCACGCCGGCGCCGTGCGTCTTGCGGAAGCGCGCGGCGGCGCCGCCGAGGACGCGATCGTCGTTCTGCTCGATCTGGTCGCCCTGCTGCGCGTCGCGCGCGAAGAGCGTGAAGTTCGAGAAGAGCTGGAGGCGGTTGTAGACCGCATAGGCCGAGAGGTCCCACGCGCCGTCGGCGGGGAGGCCCCTCGCCCAGCCGATCGCCGCCGAGGCGCGCCGCGCGCGTCCGCCCTCGGTCGGATCGATCGCGCCGAAGCGATCGAGGCGCCCCGCGTCGACCTCGGCCGCCGGGATCTGGCCGCTCTGGTTCCAGCGCGAGGCGTAGCCGGTGACGGCCGCGCGCAGCTCGCCGCCGCGGAACGGGCGCCGGCCCTTGGCGAGGAGGTGCGCGTGGCCGAAGTCCTGCGGATCGAGGAAGGGTCCGTCGGTGTAGCCGAGCTCGGCGGCGACCATCGCGCTGCCACGCGTGAGCTCGGGGGCGGCGATCCCGACGAGCCGCGAGGTCGGAGCGCGAAAGGCCGTCGGGCCGGCGAGCTCCAGGCCGCCGGTGAGGAAGAGGCGCGCGCCCGGCTCGGGCTCGAGCGAGCGCATCTCGATCGCGCCCGCGGTGGTGAAGTCGCCGTAGCGCGCGGCGTACGGTCCCTTGTGGACGTCGATCGTGCCGATGGTCTCGGGGATGAGCCAGTGCGTGTCGGCGTAGCCCTGGCCGTGGCCGTGGCTCGTGAGGTTGACGGGGATGCCGTCGACGAAGATCGCGACGTCGGTGCCGTGGTCGGCGTCGAAGCCGCGCAGGAAGTACTGGTCGGACTTGCCCCCGCCCGCGTGTTGCGAGACCACGAGGCCCGGCGTCTGGCGCAAGAGATCCGACGGCCGCGCGTGCGGGCGCGTGACGAGGTCGTCGCGATCGAAGTGCACGGACGACGCGGCCTCGGCGGGCGCCTCGCCCTCGAGGAGGATCACCTCGTCGGTCTCGGTTTCGGTCTCGGTTTCGGTTTCGGTTTCGGTTTCGGCCTGCGCGGCGGCGGGGCCGAGGGCGAGCGCGAGGACCGCGCACGCGCGCGCAGCCCGGCTCGTGCGACTCGGAAGAGACATGGCACGCTCCTGTCGGTGACGGTTGAAGCTCGGGAGGACGGCTTCAGACCGGCGGCGCGCGGGCGCCGGCCTCGGGCGGCGGCGCGATCGCGACGAGCCGCGCGACGGCGTGGCTGACGGGGACGACGTGATGATCGACGGGCAG
>JAIOII010001536.1 GCA_019912685.1 Kofleriaceae bacterium | reverse complement strand
GGCGTGTCGTCGGCGGCGAGCGCGGCGAGCGCCTCGGCCTCGCGCCGGCGGAAGTCGGCCTCGTCGGCCGCGACCAGCGTGGCGACGGACGTGCCACCGGCGCGGGCCGCGACCGCATCGTCCAGATCGACGAAGTCGCGGCCGAGCGCGGCCGCGACCTGGGTTCCGACGGTGGTCTTGCCCGCGGCCGGGAAGCCGATCAGGAAGACATGGTGGTGGGTCACAGGAGGGTCGAGATCACGGCAGGCAGCGGAGCGACGCCTTGTTCGTGATCTTGGGCGTGATGAAGATGAGGAGCTCGGCTCGGTCGTCGGTCTCGCGGCGGTTCTTGAACAGCCAGCCGAGCACGGGGATGTCACCGAGGAGCGGGATCTTGCTGTACGAGAGACCGCTGTTGCGGGTGTAGATGCCACCCATCACGGAGGTCTCGCCGTCGTTGACCAGCATGCGCGTCTTGGCTTCCTTGTTGAGGATCGTGGGATCACCGCGGGCGCCGGTGTTGACGAAGTCTGGCTCGTCCTTGGTCACCTGCACATCCATCATGATGGCGCAGTCGCGCTGTGACACGTACGGAGTCACCTTCAGCGAGAGCTCGGCGCGGACGAACTGGGTCTGCGTACCCTCGGCGCTGACGATCGAGATCGGGATCTTCACGCCCTGCTTCATCTCGGCCTCGATGTTGTTGAGCACCGTGACCTTGGGCGCGGAGATGATGCGCACCGTGCCGGTCTCCTCGAGGGCCGAGAGGCGCAGATTGATGTTCACGTTGCCGCCGACCGAGCCGAGCGTCAGGCCGAGCGCGCCGTTGGTGCCGCCGGCCGGGAGGTTGACGGCGAAGTCGGCGGGCGCGGCCACGCCGGCCTCGGACTTGTTCGGATCGCCCGCGCCGCCGGTGAGCCCGATGGTCGACGGGAAGATGAGCCCGGTCGCGTTGCCGCCGGCGGCGCCGGCGAGGGCACGGCCGCCCCACTGGATGCCGATCTGACGCTCGAACTGCGAGCGAGCCTCGACGATGCGCGCCTCGATCGAGATCTGCGGCGTCTGGGTGTCGAGGCGCTCCGCGAGGGCGATGATCTCGCGGCGGTTGCGCGTCACGTCGTTCACCACGATCGCGTTGGTCCGCTTGTCGACCTCGATCTTGCCCTTGGGCGAGAGCAGCGGCTCGAGGGTGGGCTTCACGCTCTCGGCGTCGGTGTAGTTGAGGGTGTAGACCTCGGGCTTGGGCGCCTCCATCTCGACCATCGCGCGCAGGCGCGCCGCCTCGGCCTCGTCCTCGGCATCGAGCTGCTTCTGCGGCGCGACCCGGTAGAGGTTCCCTTCCTTGCGGTAGCCCAGGCCCTTCGCGGCGAGGATGACGTCGAGCGCCTGGTCCCACGGCACGCGCTTCATGCGCACCGTGACGTTGGCGCGGACCTCCTCGGGGACGACGATGTTGACGCGGCCGACGTCGGCGAGCGTGCGCAGCAGGTCGTGGATGTCGGCGTCCTTGAAGTCGAGGTCGATCGTCGGGCCGCGGTAGACCTTCTTGCGGCCGAGCTGCGCGACCGAGGTCTGCGTCACCGGCGTCGACGTGGCGCCGAAGCCGCCGACCACGGGGCCGGGCACGCTCTGCGTGCGCACCTTGGGCGAGGACGCGGCGAAGGCGAGGCGCAGGTCGCCGCCCGACGTGTCGAAGCGCGGCGTCGCCTCGCTCGTGAGCTCGACGACGACCTTGACGTCGCCGGTCCTGGCGTCGGTGTACGACGAGACGGCGCGGATCGGTCCGCCGAAGCGGCTGGTGTCGAGCGTGCGCGCGAGGTCGGCGGGGAGCGTCGCGCCCTTCACGACGAGCTCGGCCTTGCGGGTGCCGGTGCGCACGAGCTCGGCGGTCGCGCCCTTGCCGTCGATGTCGACCACGACGGTGTGCTCGTTGTTCGACGGGGCGAAGCG
>JAIOII010000153.1 GCA_019912685.1 Kofleriaceae bacterium | reverse complement strand
GGCCTGGTCGGAGATGTCCTTGGCGAGGCCCCAGTCGATCACGACCGTCTCGCCGAAGTCGCCGACGATGATGTTGGAGGGCTTGAGGTCGCGGTGGATGATCTTGCGATCGTGGGCGTAGGCGATCGCGTCGGCGACGGCGATGACGTGAGGGAGGAGGGCGAGGCGATCCTCGAGGGTCTTGCACTCGTCGATCAACGCCTTGAGGGGGCGGCCGGCGACGAGCTTCATCGCGTAGAAGGGCGTGCCGTCGGGCCAGCGCCCGGCCTCGTGGACCGGGACGATGCCGGGATGCTCGAGGCGCGCGGTGATGAGGGCCTCGCGGAAGAAGCGGAGCTCCGTCGTGGAGCCGCGCGAGAGCAGCTCCTTCAGGGCGACGTCGCGGCCGAGCTCCTTGTCGCGCGCGCGGAAGACGCGGCCGAGGCCGCCGCGGCCGTGCTCGGCGACGATCTCGTAGCGCGCGGGATCGCGGTACTGGAGCGGCGCCGGGAGACGATCGTCGGAAGATGGCGACGCGGCGGGGCGGCGGCGCGCGGGCTCGTGCTCGGCGGAGGAGTCGCTCGTGCCGGTGTGCGTGCGCGTGACGCGATCGGACTCCGCCGATGACGCGACCTCGCTCGGCGCTGCCGTCGCCGTCGCCGCATCGCGACCATCACCGTACTGCACGACGCGAGGGAACATAGACAAGACACGTCGCGATGCAACAGGCTCCGCCTTCTTTGTAGGCGCGTCGTTGTCTCGCGAGAACACGCGGCGCGACAAAGCACGCGGTGTGCCGTCCCGCGATGTGCGAACGCCGCGCGTCTTCGACGACGGACCTTCGGACGCGCCGCGTTTCGGTGTTCCGGAACAGCAGGGTCGATGTTCCGCCCGATCGAAGATGTCGGAATCGCAGCGTCGAAACGGAACACGTGGGGTGTTCCACCCGGTGTTCCGCCTGTTCCGATCGGGTGCGCTGAGTCCGCCTCCCGTGCGATGGATTACGGCTGGAACGTCGGAAGCGCGGTGTTCGTGCCACTTGTTGCCGGAGCGGACGCGAAGAGCTGGTGCAGCGTGTGCTAACTGCGTCGGCCGTGGCCTGGCGCTGTTTGCTCGACGGTGAGGTGCGATCGCGCGCCATCGGCGCGATCGGCGACATCGTCGGCGCGGCGCCGGGCGAAGACCGGACGACGCACGGACTGGAGGGCGCGGCGGGGAGAGCGTGCCTGCTCGCGTACGCCGGGCAGGCGAAGGGCGACGAGGCGATGCTCGAGCGGGGGAACGAGCTGCTGGAGTCTTCGGTTGGTGCGCTCGCGGATGGGTTCGGTGCGCCCGGGTTGTGGGGCGGTCTCGCCGACGTGCGCTTCGTGCTCGCGCACCTGGTCGCGGGAGAAGAGGGCGGTGAGGCGCTGGCAGTCATCGACGACGCGCTCGTCGAGGTTGTTGGCGGAGCCAGCGAGCGGATCGATCTGATCGGCGGGCTCTCGGGCATCGGCGTCGCGGCGCTCGAGGACCCGGCGCGCGGGCGCGGCACCGAGCTCGCCGCGCGCGTGCTCGACGCGATCGAGCGGAGCGCGCACCGCGACGCGGATGGCGTCACCTGGTTCACGCCGCCACAGCTCTTGCCCGACTGGCAGCGCGACATCTGTCCCGACGGGCACTGGAACCTCGGGCTCGCGCACGGCATCCCCGGCGTGATCGGCTTCCTCGCCGCGATGGTGACCTCCGAGGTGGAGGCCGCGC
>JAIOII010001535.1 GCA_019912685.1 Kofleriaceae bacterium | reverse complement strand
ACGCCGACGTCCACGCCGTCGCGCGCGTCGCGTACGTCGGCGCCGCCGCCCTCGAGAAGCTGCGGGTGTGGGCGCCGGGCTGGAACGCGCCGGCCGCCGCGACCTGCCTGCCCGCGCTGCGCGCCGGGATGCGCGCGTGCGTCGAGACGCAGCTCGCCGACGGCGCCACGATCGACGACGCGATGACGACGTGCACCGACGGCGAGGCGCTCGGCCCCGTGTTCGACGCGATCTGCGCCGGCCCGCTCGGCGCGCCGTTCTGCGGCGGCTCGTTCGAGGCGTTCTACACGACCTCCGTCCCGCCGTGCGCGGTCGACCTCGCCTACGAGCTCATGCCGCTGTGCGTGACCGACGCCGACTGCGGCGGCGCGCCGCTCCGCTGCGCGGGCCGGCCGCACGACGGCTCGTCGCAGCTCGGCGTGTGCAAGGATCTCCGCAACCTCCCCGGGCAGAGCGAGCCGTGCTCGCCGACCCGCGCGTGCGCCGCGGGCCTCGTGTGCGCGGGGCTCACGCTCTGGGACGAGGGCCTCTGCGTCGGCGCCTGGATGGCCGACACCTTCGTGATGGACGTCCCGCAGCTGGTCCCGGCCGGCGCCGGGATCACGTCGTCGACGACCGCGGTCGTGAACGGGCTCGCCACGGTGCCGCTCGACATCCTCGTCGACGTCGACGTGCGCGGCGCTGACCCGCGCCGCCTGCGCATCACGCTCGAGAGCCCGAACGGCGATCGCGGGCTCATCTGGGACGGCGCCACCGGCGGTGACGTCATCCCGTCGCGGATCCGGCCGGGCGCGCCCGGCATCCCGGGCGACGACGCCGTGAACGGCGGCTGGAAGCTCGAGGTCACGACGATCGGCGCCGGCACGGCCGGCACGCTCCACCGCTGGAGCATCTACCTCACGAGCCAGTGGGACTGAGGTCAGATCTGGCGGTAGCGGCCGTGGTGCATCGGCTTCCAGTCCTTGCCGTCCGCTGAGCGATCGATCGCGAAGGTGAACACGCCTTCGTGCCACTCGTACGTGAAGCGGCTTTGGCCGCGATCGCTGAGCTCCGTATACGTGTAGCGATCGCCGTCGAGCGTGGCACGGTTGCCCGCCTTCTGCATGACGCCCACGTTGTCGAACCAGTACGCGAAGAACGCGCCCTCGCGCGCGTCCCACCCGTGCACGCCATGGCCGCGATAGACGAGCTTGCCGTCACGCTCCTCGTCGTAGTCGACGAGCAGCGCGAAGCCATCGACCGCCGCGCGCACGGTCCACGTGCCGGTCGCCGGCCCACCGACGGGGTCCCACTCGGACGGGAAGAGCGTCTCCTCGCCGCGCCACGTCCCGGCGAACAGCTCGGTCAGGCGCGCCATCTCCTTCGACACGGTCGGCATCTCCATGGTCTCACCTCCGCCCGCGGTCTTCGCGCGAACGCGGGGTTACGTCAATCCACCCGCCTCTCACCGACCGAAAATTTGCCCCTTCGTCCGTGGGGTGATTGGTTTATCGCCGAGGGAACGTCATGCAGCTCCGCGCAGTGACCGCGACGTTCACCGGCCCGGGGGCCGGATACGACGACGACAACACGCGCACGCGCCCACGCGTCGTGGCGCGCGGGTGCGCGCCGACCCGTCACGACAAGCTCGGCACGCGCCTCGGCCCGTACGAGCTGCTCGCGCTCCTCGGCGAGGGCGGCATGGCGCAGGTGTTCCTCGCCGAGCACACGATCATGGGACGCATGGTCGCGATCAAGCAGCTCGCCCCCGCGCTCGCGAGCCTCCCGGACGCGCACGCGCTCTTCCTGCGCGAGGCGCGCATCGCCGCCTCGATCCGCCACGCCAACATCGTCGACGTCTACGACTTCGGCTGCGACCTCGACGGCCGCCCCTACTACGTGATGGAGCTCGCCGCGGGCGAGACGCTGGCGCGCCGGCTCGTGCGCGGCCCGCTGCTCGCGGCGCAGACGTTCGACACCGCGATCGTGCTCGCCGACGCCGTCGCGCAGATCCACGACGCCGGCTACGTCCACCGTGACATCAAGTCGGAGAACGTGATGATGGTGCGCGACGGGCGCCGGCTCGTGCCCAAGCTCATCGACTTCGGCATCGCGCGCCGGCTGCACCCGGAGCCCGACGACCCCGACGCGCGCCCCGAGGGCCAGGTCGTCGGCACGCTGCGCACGATGGCGCCGGAGCAGATCACGCTCGACGAGATCGACGAGCGCACCGACGTGTGGGCGCTCGGCGTCCTCATCTACGAGATGATCGCGGCGCGGCTGCCGTTCGACGAGGGCGGCACCTCGCGCGACGACATGCTCGCGATCGTGACCGAGCCGCCGCGCCCGCTGCCTCCCCACGCCGATCCCAACCTGCGCGAGATCGTCCTGGCCTGCCTCTGCAAGGATCCCGCGGGCCGCCCGGCGAGCGCCGACGATCTCGTCGAGCGCCTGCGCGAAGCGCAGGCCGCGTACCTCTACCGTCGCGGCTTCGTGCCGCGGACCCTAAAGGGGGTGTCCCTGTCCAGGGCCACCCCCTAGCGATCCGATCCCGTGCGTCCCTCGCTTCGCTGATCCGACGCCGCTCGCAGACGCGAGCGCCGTCGGGCTCCGCTCGGTCCGCACTCAGCCGCCTGGGAACATCAGCGCCTTCATGTCGCTGACCATCGCCTCCTTGATGTAGGTGATGGTCCTGCCGCGCAGGCGCTCCTTGGTCGCGCGGTACGGCATGCGGCCGAACGCGCCGAGCCGGTTGGCCTCGGCGAGGGCGCGCGTCATGACGTCGGCCGCCGGCACGACCTCGTCGACGTAGCCGGCGACCAGCGCCTCGTCGGGCGTGTGCACGTGCGCCATGAGCG
>JAIOII010001534.1 GCA_019912685.1 Kofleriaceae bacterium | reverse complement strand
CGCATGCTCGAGATGAGCGCGTAGTGCGCCTCGCGCTGCCGCGCTTGCTGGAGCACGCCGCGAGGGCGACGAGCAGCAGCGCGAGGCGCACTACGCGCTCATCTCGAGCATGCGCTGGATCGGCTGCAGCGCGCGCACGCGGATCGCCTCGGGGACGTCGACCTGCGGCTTCAGATCGCGCAGGCAGAGGTAGAGCTTCTCGAGCGTGTTGCGCCGCATGTGCGGGCACATGTTGCACGAGCAGCTCTCGTCCTCGGGCGGCGCCGCGATGAGCGTCTTGCCCGGCGCCTCGGCCTGCATCTTGTGGAGGATGCCGGCCTCGGTCGCGACGATGAACGTCTGCTTCGGGCTCTCCTTGGCGTACTTGATGAGGCCCGACGTCGACGCGACGTGGTGCGCGTGGCGGAGGATGCCCTCGTGGCACTCCGGGTGCGCGATCACCGCGGCGTCCGGGTGCTTCGCCATGAGCTCGAGCAGGCGGCGCTCGCTGAACGCCTCGTGCACGATGCAGGTGCCCTGCCACAGGACGATGTCGTCACGTCCGGCCTGCTTCTTGACGAACGCGCCGAGGTAGCGGTCGGGCGCGAACACGATCTTCTGGTCGGCGAGCGCCTTCACGATCTTCACCGCGTTCGACGACGTGCAGATCACGTCGGACAGCGCCTTCACCTCCGCCGAGCAGTTGATGTAGCTGACGACGGTGTGGCCGGGATAACCCTCGAGCCAGCGCGCGAAGACCGGCGCGGGGCAGCCGTCGGCGAGCGAGCAGCCGGCCTCGAGATCGGGCACCACGACGACCTTGGTCGGGTTCAGGATCTTCGCCGTCTCCGCCATGAAGTGGACGCCACAGAACGCGATGACGTCGGCCTGCGTCTTCGCGGCGGCCTGCGAGAGCTGGAGCGAGTCGCCGACGAAGTCGGCGAGGTCCTGGATCTCGGACTCCTGGTAGTAGTGCGCGAGGATGACCGCGTTCTTCTCCTGCTTGAGGCGCAGGATCCCGTCCTCCAGCTCTTGCTCGGTCATGTCGAGCCGCTCGGTCGATGCCGGCGGCGCCGCGGCCGACGTCGCCGACGGGTTCCCGATCACGGGCAGGTGCGGAGGATCATTGCTCATCTTCGAGGCCTCACGGGGAAGAGCTCCCATCTGATGAAGAGCCTACCGTTTTCGTAGCACGTGTGGTTAGGATGCGCCGATGTTCCGGGGAGGAGTCGTCCTGTACGTCTGCGCCGTCATCGCGCTCGCCGCGTGCGCGAGCTCCGAGGTCGCGACGCCCGTCGACGCGACCGAGGTCGACGCCGAGGCCGACGCTCCGACCGACGCGGAGATCGACGCGTGCGCCCCGGCCGCCGAGCTGTGCAACGGCCGCGACGAGGACTGCGACACGGAGATCGACGAGGACTTCCCGACGCTCGGCGACACCTGCATGGCGGGCTCCGGCGCGTGCGTCGCGAG
Source organism: Kofleriaceae bacterium (assembly GCA_019912685.1). Lineage (GTDB taxonomy): Bacteria > Myxococcota_A > Polyangia > Haliangiales > Haliangiaceae > UBA2376. The sequence goes on along the minus strand of JAIOII010001534.1, from coordinate 2,654 downwards.
CGGCGTCTTCGAGTGCGACGAGGCCGGCACCGGCGTGCGCTGCAGCGCGATGCCCGGCGACGGCGGCGCCGAGACGTGCAACGGCATCAACGACGACTGCGACGCCGAGACCGACGAGGGGTTCGGGCTGGGCGTCCTGTGCGACGGGCCCGACGCCGACCTCTGCGACGAGGGCATGGTGGTGTGCGCGGCGGCGGGCGGCGGCACGACGTGCAGCGACACGACGGCGGACTCGGTCGAGACGTGCAACGGCGTGAACGACGACTGCGACGGGGCGACCGACGAGGGCTTCGACCTCGGCATGATGTGCGACGGCGGCGACAGCGACGCGTGCATCGAGGGCGTCATCCAGTGCGCGCCCGGCGGCGGCACCCAGTGCAGCGACACCACCACGAGCACGGTCGAGACGTGCAACGGCGTCGACGACGACTGCCGCAACGGCATCGACGACGGCTTCGCCGTGGGCGGCGCCTGCGCGGTCGGGGTCGGCGCCTGCCTGCGCAGCGGCCAGTACGTGTGCAACGGCGCCGGCAACGGCGTGCAGTGCAACGTCACCCAGGGGACGCCGACCGCCGAGACGTGCGGCGACGGCATCGATCAGGACTGCAACGGCAGCGACGCGACGTGCCCGACCAACGACCTGGCGTCGGGCGCGATCAACATCTCGGCGGGCGGCACGTTCACGGTCGACCTCACGGCGGCGCGCAACAACCAGGACTACTCGGGCACGTTCTGCGGCTCGACCGGCGGGCGCGACGTCTACTACACGTTCACCCTGCCGGCGGCCGAGGTCGTCTACGTCGACACGTTCGGCTCGAGCTTCGACACGGTCGTGCGCATCTTCGCCGGCTCGTGCACGGCGCTCGGCGCGCACCAGGTGTGCGTCGACGATCAGTGCAGCGGCGCGCAGAGCCAGGGCGCGCTCCAGCTCGCGGCGGGGACCTACTGCCTCGTGCTCGACCAGTACTCGAGCTCGCAGACGAGCGGCAACGCGTCGCTCACGTTCACCCGCGGCGGGCGCACCGGCACGACGATCACGACGCCGGGGACCGCGACCGTGAACGGGACGACCGTGGGCGGCACGAACGTCAGCACCGCGACCTGCACCTCGTTCGCGACCGGCCCCGACGTCGGCTACTGGTTCACGGTGTGCCCGTCGACGACGCGCACGGTCGCCGCCAGCACGTGCACGACGGCGACGAGCTGGGACACGGTGCTCTACCTGGAGAAGGCGCCGTCGGCGACCGACCTCGCCTGTAACGACGACGGCCCCTCGCCGTGCGGCTCGGCCTCGCCGATCCGGCTCTCGAGCTTCACCGGCGGCGCCGCCGCGGGCCCCGGCCTCTTCTGGCTGATCGTCGACGGCTACAACGGCGCGAGCGGCGCCTACGCGCTGAGCTACACGATCAACTGAGATCCCGTCAGCGCGCGAGCAGCGCGCGAAACTCCGCCGGCACCGCCGGGACCAGACCGTCGCTGTTCGCGATGGCGGTGAGCGGACCGTGCTGCTCGTCGAGGCGCGTCCGCCAGGCCTCGACGTGCGCGGCGGCTGCGAGGTGGTCGGTCTTCCGCCCGTTGCAGCGCTCGTGGGCAACGACGAGGTGAAACCGCGCGGGGTCGTTGAACTCGCGCCGCTTCACGTCCTTTCCCCATTCGATCTCGTAGATGAACCGGTCCTGTCGTCCGCCGAACTCCTGCAGACGAGGCAACGGCATCTCGACGAGCTTCCACTCGATCTCGCGCACGAGCGCGCGATACTCCGACGGCGAGGTTCGCTGGGCCCGCGCCGCGGACAGCCCGCCACCGCCACCGAGGCGGGCACGCGCCTCCGCGACGAGGCTCACGATCCGCGCGGCGTTCCCCGTGCTCTGGCGCAGCAGTCCGACGTCACTACGCGCCCCAGTAGCGCGCGCGCTGCGGGATGACCCAGCGGATGCCGCCGCGAGGATCCGGGACGTCGCCGAGTCGCCGCGGGATCACGTGGATGTGCAGGTGCATGACGGTCTCGTCGAGCGTCGCGTCGGTCCACCGGAGCACGGGGCTGGCTCGCAGAACGGACACTCCACCCCGCCAGGCTACAACGGCTCGCGCTCTTGATTCGGCGGATCTCATGGTCAGACCGCGCGGCCGCGCCCCGCGCGCGGTCGATCCGGCGGAAGAGCCGGGGTCGCTGGCGCGTTCCTCGTGGGATGCGCGCCCTGGTGTGGACGAATGCGGTGGTCGCCGCCGCCGTGCTGTCGGCGGCGGTGTCGGCGGCGGCGCCGACGACGGATGACGACGTCCCGCCGCGGCCGGTCACGAAGCGCCTCGTCCGCGAACTGCTCCGCGGCGAGCACCCGCTCCGCGACTTCCTCGATCCCGCGGCGGGCGTCGTCGTCGTCGACTGGCCCGGCGACGGGTGGAGCCGCGTGCAGCCGGGGCGCGCCCGCCACCTGTGCGGCGACGAGCTGGGCGCCGGTTTGCCTCCGCTGATGTTCAGCCTGCAGCGCGAGCTGGCCTGGGACCGACGCGCGGACACCCTGTCCTGCACCAACCGGCCGACGCCGAGCTGCACGCTGGGCACGACCGAGGTGTTCCGCATCGACTTCCGTCACGACGATGCGGGCCGGTTGCAGATCGAGGCCATCGTCCGGCTCGCGGTCTCCCGCGATCTG
>JAIOII010001533.1 GCA_019912685.1 Kofleriaceae bacterium | reverse complement strand
CGCGCGGCGCCGAGGTCGAGCTCGTGCTGCGCTGCCGGCGCGAGGTCTACACGATGGGCGCCGTGCCGCGCATCCGCGACGTCGTCGACGGCTTCGTCCGCTCGGGCGCCACGTCGCGCCGGCTCGCGCCGTCGGGCCCGTTCACGTACGGCGAGGTGCTGCCCCAGCTCGGCGTCGCCGCCGCGGCGCCCGCGCGCGGCCACACCGAGCGCCACCGCGTCGTCGTCGCGTGACCGCGGCTCCTGCCGGCTCGCGTGACGAACGCGACGCGTCCGAGGATTGCCACGTCGTTCGGGACCCGCCCGGCGCACGATCGCCCCATGCGCACCTGGCTCGTCCTGATCGTGATCCTCGCGGCGTCGCCCGGGGCCCGCGCGGATGCGCCGGGGGTGGAGTGCGATCCTTCCGGGCCCTTCTTCGGCGCCGGCGTCTCGCTGGGCCTCGCGCTGCCGGGCGCCGAGGCCGCGCTCGGCTGGCAGGCGCTGCCTTACCTCGGAGGGTTCGCGCGGGCCGCCTGGACCCTCGATCTCGACCGCCACCGCGCATGGGCGGATCTGCAGCTCGGCGCGCGCGTCTCGCCGTTGCCGTCGGCGGCGCCCTGGTGGTCGCTCGAGGCGCACGCCGGTCGCACCTGGGTGGACGTTCCGGTCGACTGCCCCAACAGCCAGACGTGCTACGGCGGCAAGGGCCGCGGCTACGCCTACGGCGTCGCGGTGCGCGCCGCGGTCGCCCGCGGCCGACACGGGAGCTTCGACGTGTGGCTCGGCTACGACGTGACGCGCTGGCGCCTCGCGAACGGCAGTCGCGGCGGCGAGCAGAGCCCCCGCTTCGGCCTCGGCTTCTCGATCTACTGAAGCGCCAGCGGCGCCGACGGCGGCGCGGATCGTGAGACGCGCGCTCGCCGGCACCCTCGCCCCGCGCTGATCAGGCGGCGCTGACGAGGACCTCGCGCTTGTTGGTGTGGTCCGGCGGCGAGACCACGCCCTGCTTCTCCATCTCCTCGACGAGGCGGGCGGCGCGGTTGTAGCCGATGCGCAGCTGGCGCTGCACCCACGAGATCGACGCGTTGCGCGTCGAGCACACGATGTGGACCGCCTTGTCGTACATCTCGTCGTCGACCTTGCCGCCGCCACCGCCCGCGCCCATGTCGCCGCCGCCCTCGCCTTCCTCTTCCTCGCGCGGGCGCAGGATGTCGAGGTTGTAGACCGGGCGGCCCTGCGTCTTGAGGAACGCGACCACCTTGTGGATCTCGTCCTCGTCGACGAAGCAGCCGTGGAGGCGGCACGGCGCGGCGCCGCGGTCGCTGAACAGCATGTCGCCGGCGCCGAGCAGCGCCTCGGCGCCGCCCTGGTCGAGGATGGTGCGCGAGTCGACCTTCGACGTGACGTGGAACGCGATGCGCGACGGGAAGTTCGCCTTGATGAGGCCGGTGATGACGTCGACCGACGGCCGCTGCGTGGCGAGGATGAGGTGGATGCCGCACGCGCGCGCCTTCTGCGCGATGCGCGCGACCGAGGTCTCGACCTCCTTGGGCGCGCACATCATCAGGTCGGCGAACTCGTCGATGACGACGACGATGTACGGCATCTTCGGCGGCGGCTCGCTCGCCATGATGGGACCGCGCTCGCTCGTGACCTCGACCCGTTCGATCTGTTCGTCCTGCGCCTCGAGATCGAGCTGCTCGCCGCTCGCCCCACCGGCCGCGCGCTCGGCCGCCTCGGCGGCGCGGCGCAGCTTGTCCGCCTCCCACTTGGCGCGGATCTTCACCAGCTTGTCGTTGTAGCCGATGATGTCGCGCACGCCCTGCTGCGCGAGCAGGTCGTAGCGGCGATCCATCTCCTCGACGGCCCAGCGCAGGGCGAGGTTCGCCTTCTTGGGATCGGTGACGACCGGCAGGAGCAGGTGCGGGATGCCCTCGTAGATCGAGAGCTCGAGCATCTTGGGGTCGACCATGATCATGCGCACGTCGTCGGGCGAGCAGTGATAGAGCAGCGACGTGATCATCGCGTTCACGGCGACCGACTTGCCGGAGCCGGTGGTGCCGGCGACGAGCAGGTGCGGCATGCGCGCGAGGTCGACGACCGACGGGCCACCCTCGATGTCCTTGCCGATCGCCATGGGCAGGCGCGACTTGGACTTGCGGAACAGGTCGTCGGCGACGATCTCCTTGAGGAAGACCTTCTCGCGCGCCTTGTTGGGGACCTCGATGCCGACGGCGGCCTTGCCCGGGATGGGCGCGACGATGCGCACGCGCAGCGCCTCGAGCGACATCGCGAGATCGTCGGAGAGGTTGGCGATCTTGGCGACGCGCGTGCCGGGCGCCGGCGCGAACTCGTACATCGTGACGACGGGGCCGGGGCGGATCGCGACGACGTCGCCCTTCACGCCGTAGTTCTCGAGCGTCTTGCTCAGCCGGGCCGAGAGCTCGAGCATGTACGACTTGTCGATCTGGTTCTGGGTCGCGGCGTCATAGTTGAGGAGCCCGATGCCCGGCAGCTGGTAGGCGCCGTCCCCGAGCTTGACGAAGCCACGCTCGGCCTCGGCCTGCTTCTCCTTGGCCGCCATCTCCGCCTTGTCGGCGTGCTTGAAGCGGCTCTCGACGATGAGCGGCGCGGCGCCGGCCTCGGCGCCGGGTGCGAGCGCCGGTGCGGGCGCGGGCGCGGCCACGGCGTCCTCGACGATGACCGCCTCGGGCTTCTTCTTCTTGCCCTTGTCCTTGGCCTCCGGCAGCGCGACGATCTCGGCGGCCGGCGGCAGCGGCGACTCCGCCGTGATCTGCTCGCTCTTCTTCTTGCGCGGCTTCCGCGCCTTCTCCTCCGCCTCGTCCTCCTCGGGCGCGGCGGTCTTCTCGGTGTCACCGAGGAAGTCGGCGGTCGGCGCGGCGCGGTCGATGATCGGCGGCCCCTGCAGCTCGGCCTCGTCGATCGCCAGCGGATCCTCGTCCTCGATCTCGTCCTCGTACTCGCGGCGCTCGGGCATGATCGCGCGCAGCACGTCGACGACGAAGCGGGCGGTGGCGCGCGCGCCGTCGGCGATCGCGCCCCACGCGACCCCGAGGCCGGCGGCGATCCAGCCGAGCACCTGCCGCATGCGGAGCGGCGTGGCGATGATGATCGCGATGGCGAGCGAGACGACGCCGAGCAGCGCGGTCCCCGCGGTGGAGATGAGCGCGCGCAGGATCTCGGCGACGTGCTCGCCGGTCGCGCCGCCGGGCCCGAACCCGCCGACGCGATAGCGCGCGGCGACGAGGTGCAGGAGCACGCCGAGCGACAGGACGCCCAGCGCGACGCCGACGCCGATCTCCCACGGCATCACGGACGACTTGCCCATGAGCGATCGCACCGCGGCCGCGACAGCGAGGATCACGAGCGCGTAGCTGCCGAACCCCGCGATCCCGTACACCATGCCCGCCACCGTGCGCCCGAACGGCCCCATGAACAGGGCGTTCGCCTGCAGCGACACCATCGCCATCAGCACGAACAAGCTCGTCCCGAGCGCGATCACCCCGAACACCTCGCGCCCCCGCGACGCATCCACATCCTGGATCCGTCGGTTCGCGGTCAGCGGTGCAGCAGCCTTCTTCGCAATCGACTTGGCCATGGAAACTCCGGCCCCCTATCCTACATCCGCCCCCAATGTGCTCCAACTTTTCGGGGGGACACGCTCCCCCCTTCGAACCAGCAGAAATTACTTAGCTTTTCAACCCAGTTGCGTCGCGCCATCTGCACAATTCGTAGGCAGAAGCTTCGCGATGAGCCGACGCAAGTGGTCGCAAATCGCCAGTGATGTCGACGGCTTGGAGGGGGAGAGCGTGTCCCCTTTGAGCGGCGATCCTGAGACGACGCGACCTTCCAAATGTTCCGCCAACTTGGATCCCGCTGAAGTCCGGCCATACCCGTTTGGTTCCGTTCCGCGTGGCAGCACGGTGGCAGCAGAAGTGAGTGCTTCAACGAGCGCGTTAGCGAGCCCGTGGCGAGAGCTAGCAGCGTCGGACATCCACGCGTCTATGAGGTCGCCGCGGCGCGGTGCGCCTCACGAGGCTCGCGCGTTCAGCACGCGCGCCACCAGGGCGAGAATGAAACCGACAAGCACGGCCGAGATGACGAAGCACAGCGGCCCCTCGTAACCCTCCGGCATGGGTAGCCCGAACTTGGTCCAGAGAGGCTTCGTGAGGGAGTCGGTCAAGCCGGCAGCACCGACGATGCCGAACACGACCGTCAGCGCGACGTTGAAGCGCGCGGCCTGGTCCCCCGAGCGCTCCGTGGCTGCTTCCGCGGCGAGCGCCGCCTTGTCGCGAGCCTCTTGGATGTGCGTTCCCAAGCGCAACCGTTCGCAGGCTGCCAGGGCCGCGTCGTTCAGCTCACCCGCACGAAACGACTTGCGCGCGAGCGTCTCCAATGCGCCAAGGTCTGTCCGAACGGCACGAGCGTCGGCAACGGACTTGGCCAGCGTCGCGCGCTGGTCCAGTTGGTGACAGCGCATGGCGAGATAGTCCACCGTGTCGAAGACGCAGGCGCGTTCCATCGGCCCGAGGATCGGAGGTGTGACGGTATGCTCTGCACCTTCGCCGGACGCGTACACGCACAGCGAGATCGCCGAGTCGATGTGAAGGCTGTGGTCGTCGAATGGGCGGAGCGAATCCCCGAGGTGTGCGCGCGCGAGCCTTGGCGATGCGCTCGGCACGCGCGTCATGATGCGACCGAGATCGTCGCCGAATCGGTCGCGTATTTCGGTCGCAGTGCGCGGCTGGTCGTCAAACTTCTCGATGCTGACTCGGGGGCGGCACTGCCAATAGTCTCCCAGCGTCAATCGCGGTCGCAGCCCATGCCGCACGTATGGCTTGCCCTCCTGAGGAGGATCGATCGCAGCGCGTATCGCGTACTCGGCGTTGTCGTAGACGTCGGAGAGTATGTAGCTGCGCCCCGACTCAGTTTCGTCGAGCGGGACCTCGGCATCGACGTCGGGGCTGGCTGCGTTGACCTCACCATCCGGCGGCGGCGGATCCGAGCCGGGTGCGTCAGTCGGCGCGCCACGCGTGATGTTCGCCCCAGACTCGTGCGGCGCTATCGGCGCGCCGCCAAGAGCAACCACGCCGGCCATCGCCGGTAGCGATTCGCTCTGGGAATTCTGGCTCTCCACCAGGTTTAGTGGGTTGATCCGGGCCGCAGCGTGATCGGCACGAGGTCGATGCCGGAGCAGCAGAGCTTGAGGAGGGCGATGAGCGCGGAGGCGCTGTGCAGGCCGTAGCTGCGGCGCGTGATCGTACGG
>JAIOII010001532.1 GCA_019912685.1 Kofleriaceae bacterium | reverse complement strand
GCGTCAGCTCCAGGCACCGCTCGAGCGCGGCGCGCGCGTCGTCGCGCCGCCCGAGCCGCAGGTGCAGCTCGTAGTCGGCGAACGCCTCGCGCGCGTGGTGGTCGCTCTGGTTCTTCTGCTCGTCGAGCGCGAGCGCGTGCTCGGTCTGCTCGACGAGCCCGCCCGCCGAGTACGCCTGCGCCGCGGCCTGGTAGTCCTCGAGCTGCTCGAACGCCTTGCCCGCGTCGCGGTGCTCGCCGCCGGCGAGCAAGAGCGCGGCCGCCTCGCGCACCTTGTCGTGATCGCGCGCGGTCGCGATGCCCTCCGACAGCGCCTTGGCGAGCAGCGCGCGCCCGAGCGCGCCCGACGCGAGCTTCTTGAGCGCCGGATCGTCCCCCGCCCAGTGGAGCGCGTCGCGGAGCGCCGCGATCTCCGCCGTCCGGTCCGCCGCCCGCGCCGCGCGCGCGAGGTGCATCCGCACCGCCGCCTCGAAGTCGCCGGCGAGCGCGTAGTGCTGCGCCGCCGCCTCCGGGTTGCCCGCCGCCTCGGCGGATCGCGCCGCCCGGTAGTCGGCGGACAGCCAGCGGCGGAGGATGCTCACGCGCGGGATGTTAGCGCGGAAGCGCCTGGCCGAACTTCTTCTGGTAGTCCTCGGCGAGCGCGCTCCACGCCGCCTCGTCCTTCTGCCGCGCGAGCGCCTTGCCGAGCGCGCGGTACGCCTGGGCGAGCTCGGGATCGGCGGTGATCGCCGCGCGCAGCGAGGCCGCGGCCCGCGCGTCCTTGCGCTCCTGGAGCGCGATCACGCCGTCGAGGTACTGCGCCCACGCCGCGCCCTTCCACCCCGCGATGGCCTGCGCGCAGAGCCGCTTGGCCGCCGCGGTCTCGCCCAGCCGGAGGTGCAGGTCGCAGCGCGCGCCGAGGATGCCGGGCGCGCCCCGCCAGCGCTTCTCCGCGGCCCGGGCCTTCGCCTGCGCCTCGCCGGTCTTGCCGGCGTAGATGAGGTCGAGGAGCTCGCGCACCGCGGCGATGTAATCGCCCTCGTCGGCTGGCGCGATCTTCCAGCGCTTGCCGTCGGGTGGGAGCCCGTAGCGCGCGCGCGTGCGCGCCGCCCACTCGACGAGCGGATGCGACGTCGCCTTCGTGAGCGCCATCGCGCGCTTCGCCGCGGCCTCGGCCTGCGTGATGCGCCCCGTCGCCTGGTAGATCGCCGCGACGCGGTCCCACACCGGCGCCTTGTCGCCCGCGCGCTTCTCGACCTCGGGCAGGAGCGCGAGCGCCTTCGCGCGCTCGTCGGCGCGCACGAACGCCTCGACCCGCGCGACGTACGGTCGCGGATCGTCCGGCGTGATCTCGGACGCGCGCGCGCACGCCGCCGTCGCCTGCTCGGAGCCCGGCCCGCTCGCGCCGATGTGCACCTCGCAGATCGCCTGGCGGATCTCGGCGGTGCTCGGGTACGCCGCGACGAGCGCGTCGAGCTCGGCCAGCGCCTCGACGGACTTGCCCTGGGCCGCCAGCCGCTGCGCCCGGGACAGCTGCTCGTACGCGCCCGGCGGCACCGACGCCTCCTCGCCGGCGCCGCTGCCGCCGCCGGCCACCCCCTCGACCGCCTTGCCGTCCATCGTCGCCCGCAACATCGTCACGAGCTGGGTCTTCTCCTCCTCGTACCAGCCCCCCCACGGGTTGGCGTCGAGGTACGCGACCAGCCGCCCGGCGAGCGCGCGGTTGTCCTGCTCGGCCTGCGGCTTCAGCCGCTCGTCGATCGCGATCTGCATGAGCTCGCGGGATCGATCCGAGAACTGGCTCATCGCCACCGCGTAGCTCGGGTGCATGATCCACGACTCGTCGCGCTCGTGGATCGCGCCGAGCGTGTGCGCGATCTCGTGGATCAAGATCACGGTCTGCTTGTGCCGCCGGCGGGCCTCGTGGGCCCGGGCGCGCTCGTCGCCCGGGACCTTGGGAAACGCCTCCGCGAGGAGCTGCTTCTCGCCGTTCTCGGCGTAGCCACGGACGACCACGTGCTTGCCGAGCAGGTGGGCGATGCCGAGCTGCTCGAACGACGTCGAGGCGATCGACAGGGACGACACGTACCCGACCACCCACGCGACGTCGTCGCCGGCGTCGTGGGCCTCGAGCGCGCGGCCCAGCGCCTCCATCGACAGGCTGGCCGAGCGGTGCGGCCACGGCGTGTAGCTCACGATCTCGAGCCGGATCCCGAGCGCCGGCACGAGGAACTGGTTGGCGTCGTCGAACTGCTCCTCGATCTGCTGCTTCCAGCGCAGGGTCTGCGCCCGGAAGTCCTCGTCGACGTACACGCGCACCTTCAGCTCGCGCGGCTCGCCCTTCCAGGGCTTCGCCGACTCGAGCGGCGCCGGCGTGATGTTCGCGAGGCTGCGTCGCTGCTCCCGCTTCTGATCGACCTTCTTGCCGATCGTGATCGGCGGCGTCATACACGCCGCCACGGCGGTCAGGGCGGCCAGGCCGACGAGCAGGGCGAGTCGCTGCACGCTTCGAGGCTAGCAGAGCGCGGCGCCGTGCGCGGCCCTTCCGTAGGGTATGGTCGCGCCATGGCGAGCATGGACGCGCGAGGGAACCCGGTCTCCACCGACGACAAGGCGGCGCTCGACGCGCTGGAGGTCGCGCTCCTCCAGTACCAGAGCTACGTCGGCGACGCGCTCGGGACGATCGACGGCGCGCTCGCGCGGCGGCCCGACTTCGTGATGGGCCAGATCTTCCGTACCGGCCTGCTCGCGACGTTCGCCGAGGCGCGCTTCACCGAGCTGGCGCGCGAGAGCCAGGCGGCGGCCGAGCAGCTCGCCTCGGCCGCCAACGACCGCGAGCGCGCGCTCATGGCCGCGACGCGCGAGCTCGTCGCCGGCGACTGGGACGCCGGCTGCGCCGCGCTCGAGCGCGTGCTCGTCGAGCACCCGCGCGACGCGTTCGCCGTCCAGACCGCGCACCTCTTCGACTTCCTGCGCGGCGACGCCAAGAACCTCCGCGACCGCATCACGCGCGTCCTGCCGGCGTGGAGCGCCGACGTCCCCGGCTACTCGTACATCCTCGGCATGCACGCGTTCGGCCTCGAGGAGTGCAACCAGTACGCCGAGGCCCGCGCCACCGCCGAGCGCGCGCTCGCGATCGAGCCGCGCGACGGCTGGGCCGTGCACGCCGCCGTGCACTGCTGCGAGATGCAGGGTCAGGTCGACGAGGGCGTCACGTTCCTCGAGTCGCGCCGCGACGACTGGGCCGTCGACAACGGCTTCGCGTTCCACAACTGGTGGCACCTGGCGCTCTTCCACCTCGATCGCGGCGACACGGCGAAGGTGCTCGCGCTCTTCGACGAGGTCGTCTTCCCCGAGCCGGGGACGGACGTCGCGTACCAGCTCCTCGACGCGACCTCGCTGCTCTGGCGCCTCTACCTCGCCGGCACCGACGTGCGCGCGCGCGCCGCGCGGGTCGCCGAGGTCTGGGCGGCCAAGTCGACCGAGCCCGGCTTCTACGCCTTCAACGACGTCCACGCGCTGCTCGCGTTCGTGATGGCCGAGCGCACGGCCGACATCCCGGCGTGGCTCGTCGCGCTCGAGCGCGCCGCGGGCGACGGCCGCTCCGCCGGCGCGATCGGCAGCCC
>JAIOII010001531.1 GCA_019912685.1 Kofleriaceae bacterium | reverse complement strand
AGCTCTGGCTCGCCATGCGCACCTCGGACGGCGCCCCGGCCGCCGCCCTGGGCCCGGTCGCCGACTGGCTCCTCGCCGGCGGGCTCGGCGAGGCCCGGGGCGATCGCATCTGCCCGACGTTGCGAGGGTTCCTCTTCGCGGACCAGATCGCCGCCCGCGTAGTATTAATGAAGGGAACGAGATGAGCACCCCCGAGCTCAGCCGCCGCGCCCGCAAGATCTTGCAGGCCGTCGTCAGCGAGTACCTGCAGAGCGGGGACGCGGTCGGCTCGCGCACGGTGACGCGCCGCCACGACATCGGGCTCTCGCCCGCGACCGTGCGCAACGTGATGAGCGACCTCGAGGAGATGGGCTTGCTCGAGCAGCGCCACACGTCGGCCGGGCGCGTGCCGACCGAGAGCGGGCTCCGCTTCTTCATCCAGTCGCTGCTCAAGGTCCGTGGCCTCTCGCCGCGCGAGAAGGACGAGATCCGCGCGCGGCTCACCGGGCCGACCTCCGAGGACGTCCTGCAGAGCGCGTCGCGCCTCCTCTCCGAGATCACGCAGCATGCCGCCGTCATCGTCGCGCCCGATCCGGCGATGGCGCGCTTCGGCCACGTCGAGTTCGTGCCGATGCGCGACGGCAAGCTGCTCGCCGTGCTCGTCACCGTCGACGGCCGCATCGAGAACCGGATCATCACGTCGCCGAGCGTCATCGACGCCGCGCGCCTCGAGCGCATCCACAACTTCCTCAACATGACGCTCTCGGGCCTCACCCTCGACGAGGTGCGCGCCCGCGTGCAGCGCGAGCTCGGCGACGACAAGCACCGCTACGACGAGATGATCGCGACCGCGCTGCGCCTCGGTGAACAGGCCTTCGCGCCGGCGCCCGGTGAGGCGCGCTCGGCGGACGTGGTGATCTCCGGCCAGGCCAACCTCGTCGACCCCGAGGCCGCCGCCGACAAGGTGCGCCTCGATCGCATGCGCGAGCTCCTGCGCGCGCTCGAGGACCGCGCGCTCCTCGTCCAGCTCCTCGACCGCACCAAGAGCGCCGAGGGCATCCAGGTCTTCCTCGGGGCGGAGACCGCGCACGCCGCGCTCTCCGAGTCCTCCGTGGTCGCCGTCCCGTACGGGGGGGACGAGCGGCCGATCGGCGCCATCGCCGTGATCGGCCCCATGCGCATGAACTACGGCAAGGTCATGAGCATCGTCGACTTCACCGCCGACCTGCTCGGGCACATGCTGCGGGAGCCGGAGTGAGATATGGTGCCGAGGCGATGAGTCCGACGTCCGACAATCCCGACAAGCCCGAGGAGACCCCTGCGACCGACAGCGGCGACGGCGCCGCGCCCGCCGCGGCGACTGCTGCCGCCGGAAGCGACGGTGATGGCGGGTTGCTCATCGAGGTCGATGCCACCGAGTCGCCGGCCGGCCAGATCGCCGCGCTCGAGGCCAAGGTCGCCGCGTTGACCCAGGACAAGAAGGAGACCTGGGACAAGTTCGTGCGCGCGACCGCCGACCTCGACAACTTCCGCAAGCGCACGCGCCGCGACATCGAGGACGCGCGTCACGAGGCCAAGACGCGCGTGCTGAAGGAGATGCTCCCCGTCGTCGACAACCTCGAGCGCGCCGTGCAGCACGCGGGCGGCGGCGAGGCCGCGGCCGTGCTCGAGGGCGTGAAGCTCGTCCTGCGCCAGTTCACGCACGCGTTCGAGCGCCTCGAGGTCACGGCCGTCGAAGCCGAGGGCAAGCCGTTCGATCCCAACCTGCACGAGGCGATCGGCCAGCAGGAGAGCGACGAGGCGCCGGGCACCGTCGTGAGCGTGCTCCAGCGCGGGTACAAGCTCGGCGACAAGCTCCTGCGCCCGTCGCTCGTCATCGTCGCCAAGGCCAAGGCGGCGCCCGCGCCGGAGCCCGACGCCGCGGAGGCCGCGCCGGCCCCGGTCGAAGGTGAGAGCGGCGGCAACGGCGTGGCCGGTTCGTCCGAGGGCGGCAACGGCTGATGGCCCGCGTCGTCGGCATCGACCTGGGCACGACCAACTCGTGCGTCGCGGTCATGGACGGCGACGCGCCGGTGGTGATCGCCAACAGCGAGGGGGCGCGCACCACGCCGTCGGTGGTCGGCTTCGCCGGCTCCGGCGAGCGCCTGGTCGGACAGGTCGCGCGCCGGCAGGCGGTGACCAACGCCGAGAACACGATCTACGCGGTGAAGCGGCTCATGGGCCGCAAGTTCGAGGACACCGAGGTCCAGCGCCAGATCCTGACCTGCCCGTACGAGATCGTCGCCGCGCCCAACGGCGACGCGCACGTGATGGTGCGCGGCCGCACGTACTCGCCGCCCGAGGTGTCGGCGATGGTGCTGGCCAAGATGAAGCAGACCGCCGAGGACTGGCTGGCCGAGGAGGTCTCCGAGGCGGTGGTGACGGTGCCGGCGTACTTCGACGACGCCCAGCGCCAGGCGACCAAGGACGCCGGGCGCATCGCGGGCCTCGACATCCTGCGCATCATCAACGAGCCGACGGCGGCGGCGCTCGCCTATGGCCGCGATCTGCCGGCGGCGCAGCGCGTGGCGGTGTACGACCTCGGCGGCGGCACGTTCGACGTGTCGATCCTCGAGCTCGACGAGGGCGTGTTCCGCGTGCGCGCGACCGCCGGCGACACCTTCCTCGGCGGCGAGGACTTCGACAACGCGGTCGTCGACTGGCTGCTCGATCGCTTCGCCGGCGAGAACGGCGGTCACGACCTGCGCGGCGACCGGCTCGCGCTGCAGCGCCTGAAGGAAGCCGCCGAGAAGGCCAAGATCGAGCTGTCGAGCACGCTGTCGACGCAGATCAACCTGCCGTTCCTCGCGGCGACGGCCGACGGGCCGCGCCACCTCGAGGCGCAGATGACGCGGGCCGAGCTCGAGACGCTGGTCGAGCCGTTCGTGCAGCGCACGCTCGATCCGTGCAAGCGCGCCCTGGCCGACGCCGGGCTCTCGGTCGACGAGGTCGAGGCGGTGATCCTCGTCGGCGGCCAGACGCGCATGCCGCGCGTCCAGCGCCTCGTCGCCGAGCTGTTCGGCCGCGAGGCGAGTCGCACCGTCAACCCCGACGAGGTGGTCGCGGTCGGCGCGGCGATCCAGGCCGGCGTGCTCACCGGCGAGGTCGAGGAGGTCCTGCTCCTCGACGTGACGCCGCTGTCGCTCGGCGTCGAGACCGCGGGCGGCGTGTTCACCAAGCTCATCCCGCGCAACACGACGGTGCCGTGCCGCGCGATCGAGGTCTTCTCGACCGCGGCCGACAACCAGGCGTTCGTCAACGTCGCGGTGTTCCAGGGCGAGCGCGAGATGGCGATCGACAACAAGTCGCTGGCGCAGTTCGAGCTGGCGGGCATCCCGCCCGCGCCGCGCGGCGTGCCCAAGATCGAGCTCGCGTTCGACCTCGACGCCGACGGGCTCCTGACCGTGAGCGCGCGCGACCTCGGCACCAACCGCGAGCAGCGGGTGACGGTGACGCCGACCTCGGGCCTGTCGGAGACCGACATCGCGCGCCTCGTGCAGGAGTCGGTCGACATGGCAGGCGAGGACATGGACCGTCGGCTCCTCGCCGACGCGAAGAACCGCGCGGAGTCGCTCCTGTACTCGGCCGAGCGGGCGCTCGCCGAGTTCGGCGACATGCTCCCCGAGGACGAGCGGGCCGAGATCACGAGCGACGTCGCCGACTGCCGCAACTCCGTCGAGAACGGCGATCTGACCGAGGTCGAGGCGGCGATCGCGCGGCTCGAGACGTCGGCGCAGCGCATCGGCGAGGTGCTGTACGCCGCCGCCGACGGAAGCGCGTCGAGCGAAGGAGGCGCGTGATGGCCCGGCGCCGCCGCGATTTCTACGAGGTGCTCGGCGTGGCCAAGGACGCCGACGAGGCCGACATCAAGCGCGCGTACCGCGAGCTCGCGCGCCAGTTCCACCCGGATCTCAATCCGGCGGGCGCCGAGCGGTTCAAGGAGATCAACGAGGCCTACGCGGTCCTGAGCGACGCGCAGACGCGCGCCCGCTACGACCGCTGGGGGCACGAAGGCGAGGGCGCGGGCGGCCTCGGCTCGGTCGTCGACGCCGTCGAGGAGGTGCTCGGCGACGTGTGGCGCCGGCGCAAGAAGAAGCAGCGCGGCCGCGACCTGCGCTACACGCTCGAGGTGTCGTTCGAGGAGGCGGCGTTCGGGTGCACCAAGACGATCGCGGTGCCGACGCCGGTCCGCGACGGCGCCGCGGCGTCGCCGTCGGGCCCGGTGCGCGAGTTCTCCGTCGTCGTGCCGCCGGGCACGCGCGAGGGCGCGATCAAGATGCTGCGCGGCGAGGGCGAGGCCGGGCAGGGCGGGGCGCCGCCGGGCGACCTGCACGTCATCGTGCGGGTGAAGGAGCACCCGCTGTTCCGGCGCGAGGGCCATGACGTCCTGTGCGACGTGCCGCTGACGATGCCGCAGGCCGCGCTCGGCGCGGTGCTCGAGGTCCCGACGATCGACGGCCCGGTCAAGATGCGCATCCCCGAGGGGACGCAGACCGGCCGCGTGTTCCGCATCCGCGGGCGCGGCGTGCCGCGCTCGGCGGGCAAGAACGCGCCGCGCGGCGATCAGCTCGTGAAGGTCATCGTGCGCACGCCGGCGGAGCTGACGCCGCGGCAGCGCGAGCTGTTCGAGGAGCTCGCGCGCGCGCTCGGCGAGGTGGTGCCGCGGCGCGACGACAAGAAGTCGGGCGGCATCCTCGACCGCGTGCGGTCGCTGCTCGACTAGGAGCCGATCCGTCGTGTTCGACGACCTGCTCGCCGAGTACGACCGCGTGCTGCCGCTGCTCGAGGCGCGCGCGCAGTGGCTGCAGGTCGAGCTCGGCGCGTGGCTCGCGGCGCAGCCCGGCCTGAAGATCCACTCGGTGGAGATGCGGCTCAAGAGCCGGCAGAGCCTGGCGCAGAAGCTCGCCCGCCCGGACCGCGACTACGAGGACCTGTGGGAGGTCACCGACCTCGTCGGGCTGCGCGTCATCACGTACTTCGAGGACGCGGTCGACCGCGTCGCCGAGGTCATCGAGCGCCGGCTGCCGGTCGACCTCTCGCACTCGATCGACAAGCGGCGCCGGCGCGGCCCGGGCGCGTTCGGCTACCGCTCGCTCCACTACGTGTGCCGGCTCGGCGAGGCGAGCGCCGACGGCGGCAGCGGCGAGCTCCTGCCGCCGCGCGCGCGGTGCGAGGTGCAGGTGCGCACGGTGCTCGAGCACGCGTGGGCCGAGATCGAGCACGACCTCGGCTACAAGGCGTCGTCGGCCGTGCCCGAGCCCGCGCGCCGCCGCCTCGAACGCCTCGCCGGGATGCTCGAGCTCGCCGACCAGGAGTTCGTCGCGATCCGCCGCGAGCTCGACGAGTACGCGGGCGCGCTGCCGCGCCGCATCGAGGTCGCGGGCGACGACGTCCTCCTCGATCACCTGTCGCTCGCGGCGCTGCTCGACACCGCCGAGGTGCGAGACGTCGACGGCGCGATCGCGCGCGAGCTCGGCAAGGAGCTCGGCGACGCGCCGTTCTACCCCGACTACCTGCTCAAGATGCTGGCCGCCGCCGGCGTGCGCACCGTGGCGGCGGCCCGCGATGGCGTGCGTGCGCGGCAGCCGGCGATCGTGGCGATGGTCCGCCCGTACTTCGCGTTCGCGTCGCAGGCCTGGAGCCTCTCACCGCAGCGCATGGATCGCGTGTTCCGCGGGTACGCGCTCTTCTTCCTGGCGCACGCGCTCGTGCTCGATCGACCGGCGCTCGGCCTCGACAAGGTGGAGCGGCTCACGCGCCTCTATCGCGAGCTCGACTATCCGGACGACGAGCGCGCCGCCCAGCGTGTGGCAAGCTCGCTGGTGGCCGCGTTTCGCGAGCCTTGATGGGTCTCCTGGGATCGATGCGTCACCTCGTCCTCCTCGCGCTCTGCGTGGCATGCCGGCCGCCGCCGCCCAGGGCGAGCTGGATCGAGACCGAGTACGGCCAGACGCACGCGACCGACGATCGGCCGCGGCCGGCGGCGCCGGCGGGGGACGCG
>JAIOII010001530.1 GCA_019912685.1 Kofleriaceae bacterium | reverse complement strand
GCGCCCGAGGACCGACCGAGCCGACCGGTGACGCCGCCCTTCTAGGGCGACGTCCGTCCGCGTCGATCCGTCTCGCCCCGTTCTCGTGCTCGTCACTTCCCTGCCGGCGCGGCGCCAGAGCCGCGTCAGGAGCGTGCCATGTCCTCTGTCCAGCTCTCGCGATCCTTCACCCGTACGCGGTCCCTCGTCACCGCCGCGCTGGCCCTCGCCGCCGCGGCCTGCGGCGACGACGGCCACGATCACGACCACGACCACACCGACGCGGCGCCGACGCCCGACGCCGACGTCACGCCCGACGCGCCGCAGGCGGCGTCGCTCACCATCTCTCACGCGCACCTCGTCGCCGGCGCGCCGGTCACGATGGGCACGAGCACGCCGTACGCGAACGCCGCGGGCGACGCGTTCGGCGTCACCGTCCTCCGCTACTTCGTCAGCGACCTCGTCCTCACGTACACCGACGACACCCAGCACGCGGTGCCCGGCGCGCACTACGTCGACCACGACCTCGCCGGCACGGTGTCGCGCCAGCTCGACGGCGTGCCGCCCGGCGACCTGGCGTCGGTGCGCTTCGTCATGGGCCTGACGCCGGCGCTCAACGTCACCGGCGCCTTCACCGCGCCGCCCGAGTCGCTGATGGAGTGGCCGGCGATGATGGGCGGCGGCTACCACTACATGAAGTTCGAGGGCCGCTACATCAACGAGGCCGGCGATCCGTTCGCGTACCGCTGCCACAGCGGCGCGCTCGCCGGGACCGACTACTCGTTCGAGGTCGTGCTCGACGCGACCGGCCACACGATCGGCACCAGCGGCGCGACCCTGTCGATCGAGATGAACCTCGAGGAGTGGTTCACCGGGCCCAACGTCTGGGACCTCGACGACTACTTCAACGCCAGCCACCCGGGCATCATGGGCGACGCCGCGGCGCAGCGGTCGCTGCAGGAGAACGGGGCCGGCGTCTTCACGCTGGGGGCGCCGTGAGCGCGGTCGACGCGCGTGTCCTGGCGGCGCTCGCGCTCGCGCTCGCCGCGGCCTGCACGTCGACCGATCGCGGGCCGCCCGAGCCGCTCGACGAGCGGCTTCCCGCCGGCTTCCCGCCGATGCCGGTGGCCGACGACAACCCGACCACCGTCGAGGGCGTGGCCCTCGGCCGCCAGCTCTACTACGACGTGCGGCTCTCGCCCGACGGCTCGCGCGCGTGCGCGAGCTGCCACCACCAGGCGCGCTCGTTCTCGAGCGAGTCGGTCACCGGCATCCTGCCTCACGTCAACCTGGCGTGGTCGCGCACGTTCCTGTGGGACGGCGGCTTCGAGGGCACGCTCGAGGAGGCGATGATCATGGAGGTCGAGGACTTCTTCGGCACCGACGTCGTCCTCCTGCGCGAGCCCGAGCTCGAGGCGATGTTCGACGCCGCGTTCGGGACCGGCGAGGTCACGACGAGGCGCGCGGCGTACGCGCTCGCCCAGTTCCAGCGCACGATGGTGTCGGGCGGCTCGCGCTTCGACGCCTACCTCGAGGGCGACGCCGGGGCGCTGACCGCCGCCGAGCAGCGCGGCGTGGAGCTCTTCTACAGCGAGCGAGCCGAGTGCTTCCATTGCCACGCGACGCGCCTGCTCACCGACAACGCGTTCCACAACATCGGGCTCGACGCCGAGGTCACCGGCAGCGGGCGCGGCGCGGTGACCGGCGACGAGCGCGACGACGGCAGGTGGAAGACGCCGACCCTGCGCAACGTCGCCATGACCGCGCCGTACATGCACGACGATCGCTTCGCGACGCTCGAGGAGGTCGTCGACTTCTACGCCGAGGGCGTCGTGGACTCGGCGACGCTCGACACGCTGGTGCCGATCGGGGGCTACCGGCTCTCGGCGGGCGAGCGCGCCGACCTCGTCGCGTTCCTGCGGGCGCTCACCGACGACGGCTTCCTCACCGATCCGTCGCTCGGCCCGCCCGCCCGCTGAGCCGCCACCAGCGCGTCAGCGCTCGGGCGCGCCGTCGGCGATCCAGCGCTCGACGAGCGCGATGTCGGCGGCCGTCGGCGCGCCGTGGCCCCGCCGGCAGTAGTCGACGAGCGCCGAGCTCGCGTCGCGGGGCACGACGTTGGGCACGGCGTCGGTGCCGGGCCCGAGGCTGTCCTCGTAGCTCTCGAGCGAGTAGCGCCCGGCGCTGCCGTGGCACGACACGCAGCTCGCGAGGCGGGGCGCCACGTCCGCGCTCCACGTCGGCGAGGCGCCACCGCCGGCGTCGGCACCGGGCTCGACCTCGTCGTCGACGCCGTCCTCGTCGGGGATCGGCACCAGCTCGCCGTGGCAGGCGGCGAGCGGGACGAGCGCGAGCACGAGGAAGCGGGCGGTGACGAGGCGGAGGCGGACGACGTCGATCATGCACGTCGTCGTTGCACGCGATGGACCAGCTCGGGCTGGCCCGCAGGGCCGTCGCGCCGAACCGAAGTCTCCGCCGCCGGGTCGGTCGTCTCCACCGGGACGAGGAGGATCGCGGCCACGGCGTCGAGCTTGCCGCTCCGGGCGCAGCCTTCACACGCCGGCCGCGCCTGCGTGCACGCGCCGCACGCCTCGAGCGTGACCCGCGTGGTGGCGAGGGCGTCGCGCGCCAGCTCGAGGTCGCGGATCGATCCGTCGATGCGGCGGATCACGCGCGACACCGTCGTCGCGAGCGCGCGCGCCGCCTCGCCGGCGCCGTCGGCGGCGTCGCCGACGCCGAGCAGGACGACGATCTCGTCGAGCGAGAAGCCCAGGCGCCGGAGCAGGAGCACGAGCCAGAGCCGGCGCAGGCTCTCCTGGCCGTAGCGGTGCGTCCCGACGTGGCGCGCGGGCCGCAGGAGGCCGTGGGCCTCGATCACGCGCAGGGTCTTGCGCGTGGTGCCGGCGATCTCGAGCAGCTCGCTCGAGCTGTAGAAGCGGGGGGTCACGGACATCCGTCGACGGTGACGGACGGCTGTCCCCGGCGACATGATCGCGATCAACTCCGGCCGCCCGGACGTGGCCCCCGGGGCCCGCGCGCGAGGGCACACCGCTTGCTCGTCGAGCCACCATGTCCACCGCATCACCGCCGCGTGCTCTCGCCGTGCTCGGATTCGTCGGCCTCGTCGCCGCGTGCAACGTCGGCCGCGTCGACGTCGGCGGCGACAGCGCGTGCGGCGAGAAGCCCGAGCTGCCCTACACGTGCGCCGACGGCGATCCGGTGTGCCGCTGCGTGCACCACGACGACGGCACGGCGGCGTGGCACTGCGATCCGTGCGCGGAGATCGACTGCACGCAGACCCCCGACGCGCCGGTGTGCAAGCAGGACGCCTCGTGCATCGGCTGCCACGGGCTCAAGTCGGGGCCCGACTCGGTCGGCATCGAGAACTCGCACCCGTGGAGCTACCTGGGGTGCACGTCCTGCCACGGCGGGACCGGCATCGACCCGCAGGATCCGACCCGGCGGCTGACGATGGCCGAGGCCCACGTGGCGATGCCCGCCGACATGCGGAGCCCGGGCGATCCGGCGACGCCGCGCCAGGGCGACTACCGGAACCACTACCTCGGGCGCGCCGGCGTCGAGACCATGAGCGGCGGCCTCGAGTGGATCCGCTTCATGAACCCCGGCGACCTGCGCATCACCGACCTGACCTGCGCGCGCGCCGGCTGCCACGTCGGCGCGACCGAGAAGGTGAAGCGCTCGGTGATGTCGACGCTCGTCGGCAAGTACGACGCGATGCTCGAGCTCGCCGGCTCGCCGCGCGCCGCCGGCGTGCAGACGACCGGCGACGAGTCGTTCGACAAGCACCTGGCGACGTACGGCGCGGTCGCGGTCACCGATCCCGACTTCGATCTGGCGACGGCGCCCCCGGGCGCGGTGCCCGAGCTGGCCGCGCTGGTCTCGGTCGACCGCGAGGACGACCGACCGTTCGGCGTGTTCAACGAGCAGGACGTC
This sequence comes from Kofleriaceae bacterium, assembly GCA_019912685.1. Lineage (GTDB taxonomy): Bacteria > Myxococcota_A > Polyangia > Haliangiales > Haliangiaceae > UBA2376. The sequence goes on along the minus strand of JAIOII010001530.1, from coordinate 2,083 downwards.
CTCACCGAGACCATGAACAAGCTGTGCGGCAACTGCCACCTCAACAACAACGGCGCCAACGACAAGTACGGCACGTTCCGCTCGAGCGGCTGCTCCGCCTGTCACATGCCGTACGACTACAGCGGGCGCAGCGCGTCGAGCGATCCCGCGATCCCGAAGGACGAGCCGGCGTACCCGGCGGCGTACACGGCGATCACGTACCCCGAGCGCCCGCACCCGCGCACGCACCAGCTCAAGCGCGTGATGTCGAGCGAGGACTGCCTGGCGTGCCACACCGGCAGTAACCGCACGGTGTTCCAGTTCATGGGCATCCGCACCGACGACAACCGCGACCTCACCCGCGCGCGCGCCGCCGGCAAGGACATCGACTTCCGCTACGCGACGCTCATCGACAACGCGCTCCAGCCGGAGGCCCGGCTGCACGGCTTCACCCAGGACCAGCTGATCGAGTACGAGGACCTCGACGACGATGGCGTCGACGACACCCTGCCCGACGTGCACTACGAGGCCGGCCTCGAGTGCATCGACTGCCACACCGCGGCCGAGATGCACGGCGACGGCAAGATCTACAGCCGGCAGAACCAGGCGACGCAGGTTCGCTGCGTGCACTGTCACGGCAACCTCGAGTACGAGGCCGACCCCGACGGCGACGACAACCCGATCAACCAGCTCTACGCGGCGAGCGGCAAGGAGGAGCGCAAGTACCTCTGGCGCTTCGAGCGCGTGCCGGGCTACGGCGAGGTCGGCTTCCCCTACGTCACGCAGCCGGGCATCTGGCTCCGCGCCAAGTCGAGCGGCGCGTGGAAGTACGCGACCCAGATCAAGTGGAGCGTGATGTGGGATCCGGAGAGCGGCGACTGCATCGAGGAAGGCCGCCGCATCGATCCGCGCACGAACACCTTCGTGTGCTCGGCCCGCGGCTCGGTCGGGCACGGCCGCTGGGACGGCCTGGCCGCCGCGCAGGGTGATCTGCGCAACGGCGTCGGTCCGCGGCCCGGCGTCGAGGTCGTGGTCGGCGCCGACGGTCAGTCGGCGAGCGTGCGCCAGGGCTTCTCGCACCTCGGCGAGCCGGCGACCGCGGCCAACCTGAACCACGAGGGCGGCGTCGAGTGCTCGGCGTGCCACGCCGGCTGGCACAACATGCGCTACGGCAACCACCTCGGGCTGCAGGACATGGTCGGCGGGCAGCGGGTCTACGACTGGGATCGCGTGACCGGCGAGGAGACCCTCGGCGTGCAGGGCTGGTTCGACTTCACGTACGTGTCGAACCTCGACCTCCAGCTCGGCGTCAACGCGCGCGGCAAGATCGCGTACTTCATCCCGACGCGGCTCAAGCTGTTCATGCGCGCGCTGGTGCTCGATCCGTCGCTCGAGAGCGTGGTCGACTTCATGTCGATCGTCGCCGACCCGACGAAGCCATGGAAGACGTACCGCGACCGGACCGGCTACGGGAACCTCCTCTACGGCGCCGGCACCGCCCAGAACGCCCCCGGCTACGCCCAGGTGTGCCTCGAGCCGCAGGGCTTCTGCGATCGCGACCCGCGCAAGAACCTGAACGGCGCGCTCGGCGTCGATCAGATGGAGCCGCACTCGATCCGGCGCGAGGTCCGGCGCTGCGAGGGCTGCCACCTCGACGCCGCGGCCAGCAACCGCGCGCTGGTCGGCGCGGTCTACGGGTGGAACCCGAACGGCTACACGCGCGCGACCAGCGCGTACCTGCGCGCGATCGACGGGATCACGACGAACCACGGCAACTACACGACCGCCGACGGCTACGTCATCGCCGACGACGGCATCCGCCACCGCCTCGACTGGATGGTCGACTACGCGACCGGCTATCCGCTGGCGGGCACGCTGCACGTGCGGACCGACGCCGGCCGCGGCCACGCCACGTGGGACCGCGACACCGCCGGTCCGATCACGAAGCCGCTCATCGACGTGCTCGATCGGGTGCGGGTGCGACAGCAGCCCTGACCGGCGTGGCGACGACGCCGGCGTCGTCGACGCGCACGCGCGTGCGCTCGCGGATCCAGACCTCGAGCGCGGCGACGTCGGCCGGCGCGAGCACCGCGCGGTCGAGGTG
>JAIOII010001529.1 GCA_019912685.1 Kofleriaceae bacterium | reverse complement strand
ACGCAGCAGCTCGCGCCGATCGATCACCCGCCAACACTACCGCACTCTCCGTGCCTTACCCTTACCCTTACCCTCACCCTTACCCTTCTACCGTCTGGCCGTCCCCTTCGCCTTCACCCTCGCCGTCTCCGCCTCCGCCGTCCGCGTCCCCTTCGCCGGCGCCGCCCTCGGCGCGACCTTCGCCCCCGGCGCGCCCGCGTCGAGCCAGCGCGCCGCCCGGTTGAAGTCCGCGAACCGCGTCTCCTTGCCGTCGGCGCCCAGGAAGACGAACACGTAGTCGCGGCTCTTCACCGTCGCGCCGGTGATGAAGCAGTAACCGGCCGCGTTCGTGAACCCCGTCTTGCCGCCGGCCACCTTGTACGGCCCGACGATCATCGGGACGTTCGTCGAGTTGTACCGGATCTTCGCGTAGCCGCTCTTCGACCGGATCTCGAACGTCGTCGTGCCCATGATCTCGGCGAGCACGGGATCGGTGAGCGCGGCGCGCAGCGCGAGCGCCATCTCGCGCGCCGTCGACACGTTGCCGCGCAGGCCCGACGTGTCGGTGAACCGCGTCTTCTTGAGCCCGAGGTCCCGGGCGACGCCGTTCATCGCCGCGATCAGCTCCTTCGGGCTCAACCCGACCGCGCGCCCAAGCGCCGTCGGCGCCCGGTTGTCTGACGCCATGAGCATGGCGCGGAGCAGATCGACGTTCTTGAACGACTGCCCGAGGTCGAGGCGGGTGCGGGCCCCGCCGATCGCCGCCTTCCAGTCCTCGCGCGTGATCTCGGTCCACCCGTCGAGCTCGATGCCCTTCTTGCGCACCGCCATCGCGACGAAGATCTTGGTCGTCGACGCGATCGCGCGGACGGTATCAGCGTCCTTGCCGTACACCTCGGCACCTGTCCGCGAGTCCAGGACCACGGCGGCGCGGGAGCGGATGCTCGGCAAGCCCCCGTTTTCGGGCGGTTTGTCCGCGCTGGCCCGGCCCGTGCCGCCCCATGCCAGGCCGAACGCGATTCCGAGTGTCACGAATCGCCGCAGATGCATCGATCAGAAGCGTATCAGTGCGACCAAGTGCAGGCCAGAAAAGCACTAACGGCCGACATCGGTTAGAATCAACGCCCGCGGGAGGTACGAATGGATCCGCAAGCACCAGGGGGCCCGGTCGGTCCCGATCCTTTGATCGGGCTGACCATCGGCAACTATCGCGTCAGCCAGAAGCTCGGAGAGGGCGGCATGGGCGCGGTGTATCTCGCCGAGCACCCCCACATCGGCAAGAAGGTCGCGCTCAAGATCCTGCACGCCGAGTTCGCATCCAACAACGACGTCGTCTCCCGCTTCTTCAACGAAGCCAAGGCGGTGAACGACATCGGGCACCCGAACATCGTCGACATCGTCGACTACGGCGTGCTGACGACCGGGCCGAGCGGCGAGGGCCTCGTCTACTTCATCATGGAGTTCCTCCCCGGGATCACGCTCACCGAGCTGATCCGGCGGGAATCGCCGCTGCCCCCCGAGCGGGCGCTCAGTGTCTGCCTCCAGGTCGCGGACGCGCTCTCGGCGTCGCACAAGTCGAACATCGTCCACCGCGACCTCAAGCCCGACAACATCATCCTCATCCAGCGCGGCCGCGAGAAGGACTTCGTCAAGCTCCTCGACTTCGGCATCGCCAAGCTGACGGGTGACCAGCCGGGCTCGCGCCGCACGCGCACCGGCCTGGTGATGGGCACGCCGGCGTACATGTCCCCGGAGCAGTGCGAGGGTCGCGGCAACGTCGATCATCGCGCCGACATCTACGCGCTCGGCATCGTCCTCTACGAGATGATCACCGGCCGCGTGCCGTTCTACGGCGAGGGCTACGGCGAGGTGCTGGTCCAGCACCTGACCCAGGCGCCGCCGCCGCCGTCGACGATCCGCGGCCTCATCCCGCCGCACGTCGAGCAGGTGATCCTGAAGGCGCTCGAGAAGCGCCCCGAGATGCGGTTCCCGACCATGGACGAGATGTCCAAGGCGCTGATCGATCCGGTCGGCTACGTCGAGGCGCGCGGCGGGGTCGCCAACTTCCTGGCGACGCCGATCACGCCGACGAACGAGCCGGTCGCGCCGGTGTCGCGGCTCACGCCGTCGCCGGTCAGCCGCCTCACCCCGGTGCCCGGCGCGATGACGACGCCGACCACACTCGGCGGCGCGGCGGGTCAGGCGGTCGCCACGCCCGGCGGCAGCAAGAAGGCCCTCATCATCGGCGCCGGCGTCGCGGCGATCGCCGCCGCCGCCCGCGAGCAGGAGCGCGA
>JAIOII010001528.1 GCA_019912685.1 Kofleriaceae bacterium | reverse complement strand
CGCCGGCCGCGCCCGCGCCGACCGCGCCCATGCCCGCAGAGGTCTTCGCGGTCCTGACGGTGCCGTCGATCGACGACGACGTGCCGCGCCTCGCGGCGTACCTCGATCAGATCAGCCCCGGCCTGGGCGCCGAGCTGCGCGCCGAGCTCCAGGAGCCGCTCGCGCGAGGCGTGATCGACGGGTCGCGTCCGTTCCATGCCGTCGTGCTCGTGCCTCCGCCGGGGGAAGACGAACCCGACGTCCTGGTGGTCGCGGCCACCCGCGATCCGGCGGGGCTGGCGAAGGAGCTGGCCGAAGAGGCCGAAGACGAGGAGAGCGTCGCGCGGTTCGCCGGCGAGTGGGCCGTCATGGGCAAGCCCGCGGTCATCGACCGCGCGTTCGCGTGGGCGTCGACCACGCTGGCAGCGGCGCCAGCCCCGACGCGGGCCACCGCCGTCCTGTACGCCGCGCCGGCCCGCGCGCGCTGGGAGGCCGAGCTGCGGGCAAGTCTCGACGCGCCCGACTCCGACGTGCCCGCCGCGCTCCGCGAAGCCCTCCTGGCGCTCGTCGAGCAGACGGAGAAGGTCGAGGCCTTCGCCGAGCTCGTCGACGGCGACCTCGTCGTCGAGGTCGTGCTCACGCCGCGCGCGGACACGACGCTGGCGCGCGTGCTCGCGGCCCAGCGGCCGTCGACGTTCGCGCTCCTCGAGCGCCTGCCGCTCGAGCAGCCGCTCGGCGCGATGGCGGGCCACCTCGCCCTCGGTGACCACTCGCGGCAGGTGGAGGATCTAGCGGTCGCCTTCATCGGCTCCGCGCTCGCCGCGAGCTCGCCCGAGCTCGGCCAGCGCCTGAGCGCGCTCGTCGAGACCCTCTTCGACGTCGGCACCGGCGAGTACGCCGGCGTCACCGACATCGCTGCGCAGGCCGTCCTCAACGCGTTCGGCGTGCGGGATGCCGCGCGCGTCGGCGTGGCGCTCGATCGCGTCGTGGACGCCACGCGCAAGCTGCCGATGCCGCCGGGCATCCAGCTCGACGTCCAGCGCTCGACCCACGCGGGCGTCTCGGTCGGCGTCGGCACGCTCTTCGCGGGAAAGGTCGCCGCCGCGTCCGGATCGTGGGCCGCGTGGGACGGCACCGTCGCGTTCGCCCTGACCGATCCGGACGGCGAGCTCCTGCGCGCGACCGTCGACGGCACGCGCACGCCGCGCGCCGTGCCTGCCGACCTGGCGCGCGCCCTCGCCGACGCCCGCCGCCGCGGCGACAGCCTCCTCTCGCTCTTCGACGTCCTCCCCGGCGACGAATACCCGATCGCGCTCGCGCTCGGCGTCCGCTCGGGCAGCGCCTACCTCTGGGCGCGCGTGCCGGCCGCGCAGGCCGCCGCGCTCGCCGCCTTCCGCATCAACGACGACGACGACGACGAGTGACGCCGCGCGCGGGCGTCACGGCGCCGCCGGGCGCAGCCGCAGGACGACACAGGCCGGGGGCGTGACCTCGGAACGGCGGACGACCTCGGAGAGCGCCCACGGAACGGGGCGCGTGACGATGACCACGGCCGGGCCCTCGGGCTCGGCCGGGTTGTTGCGGGGGACGCCGTCGGACTGCGGGACGTCGGTCTGGTTGACGACGATGCACGTCGCCTGGGTCGCGCCGGTCAGGCCGACCGCGTCGGCCTCGAAGACGGCGGTGCGCTCGGTGAGCGCGGGCACGATGATGAGCGCGGGCCGCGCCGCGACGAGCGCCTGGTGCGCGCCGGGCGAGAGGAAGTCCTTGCACACGAGCACGGCGAGCGACCACGCGTAGCGCCCCGCCCGGTCGATCGCGCCGCGCACGACGAGCTGCGCCGGCGCGCTCGCGATGCCCTCGACGAGATCGCCGAGCACGAACGGGTTGAACTTCGCGCTCGTCCAGCGCGCGCCGCCGGCGATCATGGTCGCGACGTTGCGCGGCGTCCCGCCGACCACGGCGTGGCGGCTGCCGGCGACGACGACCACGTCACGCCCCGCCACCAGCTCCTCGATCGCGTCGAGGCCGGCCGCGGTCACGGCCAGCTCGGGGAAGACGATGAGGCTCGCGCCCGCCGCGAGCGCCTGCTCGACGAGCGCGCGCACGGACGCGATCGCCGCCACCTCGTCGCGCGGGCGGACGCCGAAGAACTGGCCGCGCTCGGGATCCGGGTCGAACGCGAGCTCGCGCGCCGGCGCGCCGT
>JAIOII010001527.1 GCA_019912685.1 Kofleriaceae bacterium | reverse complement strand
GGAGAACGCGGCGCGCACGCGATGCGTGCTCTCCGCGTACGAGTACCAGGCGATCGCGACGCGGCGGTCGCGCGCAGCGAGCGCCGGGCCGTTCACGGGACAGCCGGCGATCTGCCAGCCGTCGCGGTGGACCGCCGCCGGCTCGCTCCACCTGCCGGCGACGAGGCGCGACGCGGCGATGTCGCGGATCTCGTCGTCGCTGCGATCACGGTACGCGACGACAGGGCCGTCCGCGGTCGACACGGCGGCGGTGCCGCAGCAGTCGCACACGCGATCGTCGACGACCTCGCCCGCGGCGATGGTCCCGGCGACGGTCGCCGTGCGCAGGGTCATCGCGCCGCCCTTCGCGGTCGCGCGTCCGTCGAGCCAGAAGGCGCGCACCCCTTCGGGCTCGCCGAGCAGCGACACGAAGCCGTGCTCGGTCGCCGTGCCATCCTCGTGGAGCGTGCCGACCCGCTTCCAGGTCGCGCCGCTATCGGTCGAGCGCGCGACCACGGCGTCGTACGCATATGCTTCGCCGCCGGACGCCTCGGCCCAGTGCGCGACCAGCGCGCCGTCGCCGGCTTGCGCGACCGACGGCACGTCGGCCCAGTTGGCCACGATCCGCGCGTCCTCGACGATCGTCACCGGCGCGGACCATGCGTCGTTCGCCCAGCGCGAGAAGCGCAACCGGTGTGCGCGCTCGCCAGCGGGCTCGAGCCAGGTGGCGAGGACGCCGTCCGCGGCCGTGCGCAGGTTCGGTGCCAGCGCGCCCGGCGCCGCCGGTGGATCGATCGAACGCGCCGGCGAGCTCGTTGCCGTCGGCGTGGGTGCGGGCGGAGGCGGCGGATCCGAGCGCGACTTGCAGGCCGCAAGCACCAGGATCGGCAGCGCGATGAATCGTCGTGCCACGTGGCGAGCTTTACGCGGACGTCCCGCGCCCGTCAGCGTCGACGCGCGTCGATTCGTGTGCGTGTGACCGCCGAGGTCACGGATCCGCCGGCACGAAGCTCGCTAGTCCCGAGGCGCGACGTCCATATCGTGATGCGCCGACCTCCGGCGTCGCACGTCCGCCTCACTGTGGCGCGCACGCGCGCCCGTCCGGGAGAAGGTCTCCATGCCCAAGCTTGTCGTATCCACCTCCATCCTCGCGCTTTCGACCGGCCTCGCTCGGGTCGCCATGGCGCAACACGGCGGGCATCCGACGGAGCCCGAGCCCGCGCCGGAGGCTCACGAGATGGCGCACCCTGAGGAGGAGGATCAGCCGCATCCCGGCATCCTCGGAATCCCGATGGCGCGTCACGGGTCGGGGACCGCATGGCTTCCGGACGCGAGCCCGATGCGCGCCGCTCAGCTGCGGGTCGGCGGCTGGGACGTGATGATCCACGGCAACCTCTTCGTCGGCTACGACCACCAGGCGAGCGACGCCGGCGACGCCGAGGTCGTGAGCCAGAACTGGGTGATGGCGATGGCGGGCCATCCGCTCGGCGGCGGAATATTCGAGGGGCGCGCGATGCTCAGCCTCGAGCCGCTGACCGTCGGTGACGACGGCTACCCGCTGCTTCTCCAGACCGGCGAGACCGTCGACGGCATGCCGCTCGTCGATCGCCAGCACCCGCACGATCTGTTCATGGAGCTCGCGACCCGGTACGAGCGCGAGATCGCCGGCGGCGTCGCGTTCCAGCTCTACGGCGCGCTCGCCGGTGAGCCCGCGCTCGGGCCGTCGGCCTTCCCGCACCGGCCGTCGGCGGTGCCCGATCCGATGGCGCCGCTCGGTCATCACTGGCTCGACTCGACCCACATCAGCTTCGGCGTCCTCACCGCCGGCGTGTTCACGCGCGTCGCCAAGCTCGAGGGCTCCTGGTTCAACGGGCGCGAGCCCGACGAGGAACGCTTCGATCTCGACCTGCGGGCGCCCGACTCGTACGCGACGCGCCTGTCGGTGAATCCCGGCCACGACTGGAGCCTGCAGGCCTCGTACGCGTTCCTCGAGAGCCCCGAGGTGCTGCACCCCGACGTCAGCATCCAGCGCGTCACCGGATCGGCGACGCACGCGACGTCGCTTGGCGAGGGACGGTCGTGGACCTCGACGGCGGCGGCCGGCTTCAACATCCCCTCGGAAGGGATCACGACCCACGCGCTCCTCGCCGAGTCCGCGCTCGATCTCGGCCATCTCGGTGTGACGTTCGTCCGCGCCGAGCACCTGATCAAGGCCGGCGAGGACTTCGACTTCCCCGATCCGATGGAAGACGTCGAGCTGCCGATCGCGGCCTTGTCGCTCGGGCACACGCACCCGATCGCCGAGGTCGGCGGTACCCAGACCGCGCTCGGAATCCGCGGATCGGTCGCGTATGCCCCCGAGGAGCTCGAGGCCCGTTACGGCACCCGGACCCCGGTCGGCGTGATGGCGTACGTGCAGGTGCAGCCGACCCTGATGCACTGAGGAACACCATGGCGACGACCCACGCAGGAACCCACTCCGCCGGCCACGCGCGCGATCGGTCCCACTCGGGCGCGCACGCGTCGGCCGCCAATCCCTACCTCATGCTCCTCCTCTCGGTCGCGATCTCGTACGTGGTCATGTGCGCGATCATGTTCTCGATGGTCGACCGCTGGGGCAACGTCTACCTCAACCTGAGCCAGGTCTACATGACCGGACTCATGGCCGGGTCGATGGTTCCGATCATGCTCCTGACGATGCCGGGCATGTTCAAGAGCCGCCGGGCGAACGCGGCGCTGTGGGTCGGGTCCGCCGCGGTCTTGGCACTCTGCTGGGGCCTTCTGCGCGCGGAGGCCGGCGTGAGGGACCGCCAGTTCCTGCGAGCGATGATCTCGCACCACGCCGCAGCGGTGCAGATGTGCAACGAGTCGTCGCTGTCCGACCCTCGCGTGCTCGAGCTGTGTCGAGGGATCATCTCGTCCCAGGAGCGGGAGATCGCCGAGATGAAGGCGCTGCTGGGCGAGGGCGATTGATCACTCGCCGACGAGGACGCGGACGATGCGGGCGGCCGACGGGATGTCGTCGACGAGCACGAACAGGAGGTACCAGCCCGGGACGGCGCCCGCGGCGTCGGCCGGCACCGTCGCGACGACCTGCGTGCCGGTCTGCGCGTGATCGAGCACGAGATAGCGGCCGTTGCCGGAGTCCATGAAGTGCGTCGTCGCGTTGGTCCCCATCATGACCACCGCGGTGATCACCTCGTCGGTGTCGAGCGTGAGCGTGACGTTGGCGCCGCGCGCGAGGTCGGTCGTGTCGATCGCCGCGATCGCCGGCCGCGGGCCGCGCAGCAGGTATGGCGGCGTGAATGCCTCGGTGCGGCTCGCCGCAGGCTCGTTGCCGGGCGCGCCCTCGCCGCCGGTCACGAAGATGCGGCCGTCGGGCACCACCACCGGCATTGCGTGGTACTCGCGGGCCGTGCCGATGTTGGTGAGTCGGCGCCAGGCGTCGCGCGTGGGATCCCAGACGTCGACCAGCGCGACCTGGCCCCACTCGTTGACCGGCGTCGGATCCTCCAGCTCCTGCTTGTAGCCGCCGATCACATAGATTCGGCCGTCGGGCGCGAGGATCGTGCTGGCGCGGGACCGCACCGGCGCGACTTCGGCGCCGAGCGACCAGGTCTCGGTCGCCGGGTCGTACACCTCGAGCATCCGGCCGACCGACAGATCGAAGCTCTTGTAGCCGATCGCGGCGACCCGTCCGTCGGGGAGGAGCTGGATCTCGTGATCGCTGTGGTCGCCGTTGCGCATCCGGTTGCCCTGCACGAAGTCCATCGTCGAGCGCCAGGCGAGATCGTCGGGATCGAAGAGCTGCGGCGGCCGGTGCGTCATCAGCACCTCGCCGCTGTAGAGGAGGACGATCGGCGAGACCTCGTTGCCCAGCGCGATGTCGCCGGCCGGCGTCCACGCGCCGCTCACCGGATCGCGCACCTCCGAGGTGTTCGAGCGCTCCGGGTTGTTCTCGGTGCCGCCGCCGATCGCGAGCAGCCGGCCGTCGGCGAGGGCCACCATCGTCGGGTACCAGCGCGGGTCGACGAGCTCGAGCTCGAACGCCCAGAAGTCGGTCTCGGGGTCGTACGACTTCACCTGCGTCGTGCCCGGACCGTAGACGTCCTGGTCGGCGCCGCCGACGTAGAGGACGCGGCCGTCGGGGAGCACGGTGACCGCGTGGCAGCCCTGGATGCGCGGCGACTCCATCGGACGCGAGAACTCGCCCGTCGCGGGATCGATCGCGATCGGGTCGCGCGTGTCGTGACACATCATGATGCGGCCGTCGGGGAGGAGCACCGCCGAGTTGGTGCCGCCGAACGGCTCGCCCGGGTTGCCGAGGTCCTCCCACTGGCCGGCCTCGGTCTCCGGACCGAGCGTGAGATCGGCCTCGGCGCACGCGTCGGCGACGACGACGGCGCGCTCGACGTACGCGCGGTCGCGCGCCGACGCACCGACGACATGCTCACCGATCGCGAGGTCGGTGACCGCGTAGCTGCCCGCCGCGTCGGCACGCGTGGCGCGGACGACGCCGGCGTCATCGACGACGGTCACGCGCGCCCCCGCGACGCCGCCGTCGTTCTCGTCGACGATCCGGCCGGCGACCCCGGCGCCCTCGCAGGGCAACGGATCGACGTCGTCGGAGCCGCCGCACGCGGCGATGACCAGGAGCGTGAGCCAGAGGTTCCTCATCGGAGATGGGTGGCCGCCCGACCAGGCCGCCTTCGTTCGCAGGATCTCGCGAACCGGGAGCGCGGGCGAGCCTTTTCGGAGCCTTCCGGAGGGCGCACCCGTGACGTGCATGGTCACACTGAATTAGGTCGGCGAGCGTGCCCGCGACTCGTAGCCGGCGTCGCGCAGCGCGACGATCAGGCGGCCGACGGGGGCTTCGGCCACGTCGTGCTTGACGACGACGATGCCGTCGCGCAGCTTGACCTCGACCGCACCGACGCCGTCGAGATTCTTCAGTGCCTCGGTGACGTGCCGGATGCAGGAAGGGCAGGTCATGCCCTGGACGTCGAGAACGGTGTCTTGCTGACTGCTCATGTTCGCTCCTTTCGCCAGGACGACGCAGACGCCGGTCCGGCATTACACCCTGTAATGGTCGGCCGTGCGCGGCGTCCTCAGGGCATGAGTCCCTGCAACCCGAAGGCGTCGCTGATCGAGGCGGTCGCGACCGCCGCGTTCGGCGCGCTCAACGAGCTCCTGGCCGAGCGGCGGCGGCGCCGCGCCCGCACTTGCCGGTGTCAGGAACCCGAACGCGTGCCGTGCTCGAAGCACGAGGCGATCGACGAGACGTGCGCGCGGCCCTAGTCGTCACCCGACTCGGCTTGCTTGCGCCGGCCGTACGCGGTGCGACCCCACGGCTTGAAGATCGACAGCGCGGTGATCGCGAGCAGCACCACGAGACCGCCAGCAGCATGGATGAGCAACTGGGCCTTCACGACGCCGGCGTCTGCGCCCGACGAGGTCGCTTGCTCGGCGACCCGGCTCACTGTCGGCATGTGCTTCACCAGCACGATCGTCGCGCCGACGGTCAGCACGAACTTGGTCAACACCCAGTAGTGGCGGAACAGCCCCCACGGCGTGCCGAGCGACTGGATCAGGCCGGTCGCGATCGCCCCGAGCGCGCACGAGACGATCACGTACCAGCCGATCACCTCCATCGACACGAACGCCGCGCGCACCAGCGTCGGGTTCCCGCTGGCGACCGCGGCGATCGCCAAGGCGAGGTACGCGCCGACCGCGCCCAGCCATCCGACCGAGACCGTCACGTGCGTGGTGAGCGTGAGCTTGCGGAGCCAGGGCCTCATGGACGGCAACCTAGCGTGAGATCCCCCCTAGCGAATCTGCTTGCGACGCGCGCGACGCCGCGCTGAACTCGTATAGTGCGGTTCACGCGGCTCACCTACCGGGTCCTGTGCGTCGGGGTCAACCACGACCTGCGGTTCGCCCAGAAGGACGCGGTCGACATGGCACGGTTCCTCATGGGGCCGGCCGGGGTCGTCGAGCCGGAGGATGTGACCTGCCTCCTCGAGCCGACCGTCGACGAGCTTCGCGCAGCGCTCGACGAGGTCGTCGCCGCCGCGCCGACGCACTTCCTGTTCTTCTTCTCGGGGCACGGCGCGCCGGTCGGCATCTCGCTGCGCGACGCCATCATGGGTTTCGACGAGCTCGCGGACTGGATCGCCTCGGTCGGCGCCGACCACACGTTCACGATCCTCGACACGTGCCATGCGGGCGCCTTCGTCGCGGTGTCCGGCCCGACGACACTCGGCGCGATCGTCGACGATAGCCTCGATCTGCTCGCGAGCGCGACGCCCTCGAACCGCGTGATCTGTTCCTCGGCGGCTGGCCGTCTGTCGGGCGAGGGCCACGGTGTCGCGAACGGCCATTTCACGGCCGCGCTCCTGGCCGCGATGCAGGTCGCCGCCGGCGATCTCAAGGGTCGCGTCCACGCCTGGATCAGCGACCGGCGTCTCTACGACCACGCGCATCGGCTGCTCACGAAGCGGTGGCGGCAGGTCCCCGTCGCGCGATGCCTCACCGGCGATTTCCCGGTCGTCCGCGACCACCGCCGCGTGTTCGGCGCCGCCGCGATCACCGGTGCGTCCGTCGTCGATGGTGGCCTCGAGCTCTCGTTCACGCTCTCCGGGCGGTTCGGGCTCCCGACGCAGGTGCGCGTGCAGTTGCTCAACGCACACCGCAAGGTGCTCGCGACCTTCGGGAACCTCGTCACGGATGAGGCCGACGACGATGGCGGCGCGCTCGTCTACACCTTGCCGTCCGACCGCGTCGTCCTCGACCCGATCTCGCAGCGTCATCTGCTCGCGCGCGGAGCCGTGCCGGTCATCTGGCGCGTGTCGATCCTCGACGCGCGCGGTCGCGTCCTCGCCGGAGGCGATCGCGTCGCAGCGTACGCCGCCGATGGGGCGAACGCGGTCGCGCCATAGCGGCCTGTCCCAGAATGGGCTCGCAGTGTAGATCCCGGGACACCCTCGGAAGTTGCGACCCGGGAGCGGGTCTGCGAGTCTGGAAACCATCAGACGCTACCTGTAGTGTCGACCGGTTCGATGCTCGACGAGACCGACAAGCTGCTCCGAGATCCGGGTGCCGAGCTGGTGTTCGGTCTCGTCGCACCGGTCGGCGCCGACCTGCAGCGACTCGAGACCGATCTGATCGATCTGCTCGGGCTCTACGGGTACACCCCGAACCCGATCCGCCTCAGCGCGCTTCTTCAGAAGGTGCAGGGGCTCGGTGTCGTGCTGAAAGACGCCCCGGAGCTCGACCGGGTAAACAGCTACATGGATGCCGGCAACGCGATGCGCGAGCGGTCGCATGCTGAGGAGATCCTGGCGCTCTGGGCGATCGCGCAGATCAAGAAGATGCGCCAGCCCGAAGACTCGCCTCTCCGCCGCACCGCCCACATCCTCCGGTCGATCAAGCACCCCGACGAGGCGCGGGCGCTCCGCGCCGTGTATGGCGCCGGCTTCTATCTGATCGGTCTCTCGGCGTCGACCGCGCAGAAGGTGAAGTACCTGAAGCAGAAGGGCCTCACCGACGCCGAAGCCCACGAACTCATCGATCGCGACGCCGGCGAGGAGAACGACTTCGGGCAGAAGACCCGCGAGGCGTTCGAGCTGGCCGACGTCTTCATCCGGCAGGAACCCGAGCACAAGAAGACGACGGTGCAGCTCGAGCGATTCCTGCGACTCGTCTTCGGAGCGGTCGACGAGACACCGACCGCCGATGAGCACGCGATGTTCCTCGCGTACGCGTCGTCGCTCCGGTCGGCGGATCTGGCGCGGCAGGTCGGCGCGGTCGTCTGGAAGGATCATGTCGGAGTCGTCGGCACCGGATGCAACGACGTCCCTGCGGCAGGGGGTGGCCTCTACTGGCCGGGAACGAGCGACCAGCGCGATCACGCGCTCGGGCATGACGCGAACGATCGCCACAAGCGCGCCATCGCCGACGAGGTGGCACGTCGAGTCGTCGAAGCGCTCGGGCTTCCGCCCGACAAGTTGCCGACGATCCGGAAGGCGTGCGAGGAGACGCGGCTGCTCGACATCACCGAGTTTGGGCGGGCCGTGCACGCCGAGATGGACGCCCTGTTCAGCTGCGCGCGCGCCGGGATCGATACGATCGGAACGACGCTGTTCTCGACGACGTTCCCGTGCCACAACTGCGCGAAGCACATCGTCACCGCGGGCGTGAAGCGGGTCGTGTACATCGAGCCCTACGAGAAGAGCCAGGCGCTCGATCTCCACGACGACGCGATCACTGTCGAGGATCACGGCGACGCGGCGACGCGGGCGGAGTGCGAGGACGATCGCGATCGACTAGCCCGGAAGGTCGTGTTCGAGCCCTTCACCGGCGTGGGGCCTCGACGGTTCTTCGATCTGTTCTCGATGAAGCTGAGCAACGGTTACCCGCTGAAGAGAAAGCAGAAGCCGGACGGAACGAAGGCGAAGTGGAAGATCAGCGGCGACGCGATCGTGCGTGTGCCGATGTCGCCGACCTCGTACCTGGAACGTGAAGCCCAGCTCGCGCAGCTCGTGACGACGCTGCTGGAGGAGACCCGATGAAGATCAAGATCCGGATCGACGACCCCGAGACTCGCGCGGTTTGGGAGACCGCGCAGAAAGCGAAGGCCGAGGTCGAGAAATGGCCAGCGTGGAAGCGCGGCGAGGAGGCACCGCGGGCTTCCTCGGAGACCCCGCCGCCGCCCGCGCCGGCCACTCCGCGGCCTCAGGGCTGATCGCGAAAAGACGCGATAAGTCCAATACATAGTTCGCGACCCGCCGGTCCTGGCTCGAGCAGTGTCAGGACCGTCTGGCATGCTTTGCCGTTGGTGACGTTCATAACGACGTGACCACGAGCAGAACATGGCCCGCCACGCAACCAGCACCTCGCCCGCCGGCGCTCCAACGAGCGCGACAGGGATCATCCCCATCGATCTACTCGATGCGGTCGTCGTCGAGGAGGTCTCGGACGCGCTGTGGAAGCGCGTCTTCGACGTGATCGGATACCCGCCGACGCTGAACGCGCGGAACCTGTCCGCGAAGGCGGTCGTCGATCACATCGCGAAGGACGGCGTGTCCGACGACCTGGTCGACGTCCTGCGCGCGATCCACGAACTCGGCACCGACGACGGGGTCGATGCGATGAAGGCCGTCGCGGACACTCATAACGCTGACCTCGGCGCGATCACCGCGCGGGTGCCCAGGGACGCCGCCGTGGAGCTGTGGCTCGCGCAGCGCGAGAAGCCGGCGCTGCGGGACCTGTTCACGCGCGTGCAGATGCAGGCGGAGTCGCGCCGCAGTCCGCGATCGTTCCGCGAGTTCCGCGGCAAGCGCGCGCAGAAGCTCGCCGCGTGGGCGACCATCCACCCGCGGCTCGTGACCACCGTCCGCGCCTGGTGCACGGCGCAGCACTTCGGCGATCACGTCGACGTGCGCGGCTACATCGAGAACGGCAACGCGCAGATCCAGATCATCCACGGGCACCGTCTGCAGAAGCCGGTCGTGGTCAAGGACGGCGGCCACGGGCGGCGCACGCTCGAGCTCCGGCCGGCGCACTGCGACATCGTCCGCTACGACTGGAAGGGCAGCTGGCTGCGCCTCTCGCCGAAGAGCACCGGCGGCGGCATCGTCGAGACCTACCGCCGCCTGCTCGGCGAGGTCTTCTTCGACGACGACGAGTTCTTCACCGAGGCCGACTACTCGCTGCGTCCGCTGCAGGAGCACGGCCAGGTGATCCTCGACGGCGCGCCCTCGATCGCGCGCGCGCGGGTCACCGACCTCGTGTGGGATCGCGGCGGCGAGATCATCCGCATCCGGTCGTCGGACTGTCTCGCCTCGGTGGCGCGGATGGGCATCCCGCCGACCGAGGGAGACTTCATCGAGGCCCGCATCGCCGTCGTGCTGCCCGGGCGCCGCGAGGTGCGCCGTTCGGTGCATGTCAAGGTGCCGAACAAGGTCGACTACCCGCGCGACGAGATCCACGCCGTCGCGATCGACGACTTCCTCGCCGCCACCGGCATCCGCACGATCGATACCCGTCGCCGGAATCTCGATCTCTGGGACCTCTACCCCTGGCAGCATGGCGAGCGCGTGTGGCGCGCGGCGTACCCCGACGACGTCGACCGGCTGGCTCAGGCTCAGGTGCTGCGACCGGTGGAGCTCGCGGCGGTCGCGCATCCCGATCGCCCGCGGCACGGCCGCGTTGTCCGGGCCGAGGACGGCTTCGGCGTTTCGCTCGACGAGGACGTGCCCCCGCGCGTCCTGACCAGCACGGACGTCAGCGGCCTCGGGCTCGACGGTGGCGCGCTCCTCGCGAGCTGGCGCGCCGCGCTCGGCCTCGATGGGGACACCCACGATCTCGGCGACGGCGTGCACGTCCTCGGCGAACGCGGCTTCGACTCGGTGCAGTGCACCGTCGTCGCGCTCCTCCGGCAGCCGACCTTCGACGCGGCGAACCTGGGCAAGCGGATCCGCAGCGCGGTCATGCCCGGCGCCGTGGTCGCGCTCCTCGCGCCGCCGGGGCGCGCCAGCGACAGCGGCTTCCCGACCGTCGCGCTCGATGGGCTCGCGCTCGAGGAGCGGGCGTTCTGGCGACGCTTCCTGATCGCGGCGGCGGTGGGGACGCGGGTGCCGGCGATCTGGCGCGCGCCGGACGCCCGCCTGGTCGTCGACAAGGGCCGCATGAGCGTCTGGCTCGACGGCATCCCGATCGACGTGGCATCCGACTCCGCCGCGTACCGCTTCATCGCGGCGCTCGCCGACGCGCACGGCAACCCGGTCACGAACGAGACGCTCGACGGGCTGCTCTCGGCGAACCGCGAGGAAGGGTTCGCCCGCAAGGTGAAGCTGACCGCGAAGAAGGCGATCGAGGCCAGCCTCGCGAAGGCGGGGCATCCCGTCGACGGCGACAGCGTCCTCGTCACCGTGCGCGGGCAGGGCTACCGGCTGGGCGTCTCGTCGCACGTCGGCTGATTGTCCGTCCTGTGTCCGTTGGCGGCGGTCGCGGCCGGGACAACGCGCGGACAGGAACCGACCCTCGCGTGCCGCAGGCTGGTCTTCGAAAGGAGACCACGCCAATGCCCAAGACCCACATCAACGTGTTCATCGACCGGAAGAAGTTCGAGCTCGCCGACCCGGTGCAGACCGGCCGGTCGCTCAAGGAGCTCGCCGGCATCCCGCTCAACGACGTGCTGTTCCTCGACCAGCCGGGGGACGACCTCGTCGTCGCGAACGACAGCCAGATCACGCTCGAGAACGGCGCGCACCTGCACAGCCAGCCGGCGGCGGACTACGGCGACGAGCAGCGGTACCGCGAGATCGTCGAGCTGCCGCAGCCCGACGGCTGGACGTACGTCGTCTACCGCGACTTCCGGCTGCCCGGCGCCTACCGCCCGGACCGCGTCGATCTGCTCGTGAAGCTGCCCCCGACGTTCCCCGACGCGGCGCCCGACATGTTCTGGCTGTCGCCGCACGTCGCGCTGGCGGCGAGCGGCGCGTCGCCCCGCGGCACGACGACGGAGACGGTGCTCGGCCAGCCGTGGCAGCGCTTCTCGTGGCACCTCGCGCCCGGCGCGTGGCGCGCCGGGATCAGCGAGCTCCGCGACTTCCTGCGCTGCGTGATCGGCCGCCTCGAACGGCGGGACTGAGGAGGATCCCATGAAGATCCGCATCGAAGAAGCCGTCTGGCGCGAGCTGACCGAGCACCTGCTCGCGCGCGACGACGTCGAGACGGCGGCGGTCCTCCTCGGCGAGGTCGTCGGCGCCGACGGCTCCGTGCTCGCCGTGCGTGGCTGGTCGCCCGTGCCGGACGACGGGTACCTGATCCGCCGCGTCGACCAGATCCGGATCGATCCGGTCGCGATCAATCGACTGGTGCGGCCGGCGCGCGATCGCGGGCTCGCCGTCTTCACGATCCACTCGCATCCGATGGCGCTCGACGCGTGGTTCTCGCACGCCGACGACCTCGGGGACGCGCGCCTGCTGCCCAGCTTCGCCCGGCAGGTGCCCGGCGTACCGCACGGCTCGCTCGTGCTCGCCCGCTCGCGGGCGCTGGTCGCGCGGGCGCTCGTCGGCGGGGAGGTCGTGCCGGCGACGGTGAGCATCGTAGGCCGCACGATCGCGACCGCGACGGCGCCGCCGGCGGCACCGGCCGATGATCGCTTCGCGCGTCAGGTCCTCGCCCTCGGCGACGACGGGCAG
>JAIOII010001526.1 GCA_019912685.1 Kofleriaceae bacterium | reverse complement strand
CCGCGTCGCGACGGAGGTCGACGCGCACGGCCTCGGGATCCGAGGGATCGAGGAAGCGCGAGACCGCGTCGACCGTCGCCGCCGGGCCCGGCACGCGGCACAGCTGGAGCGCGGCGAGGTAGTGCTCGAGCGCCGGCTCGGGCCGGTCGAGGTTCTTCTCCTCCAGCGCACCGAGCTGCATGAGCAAGCCGCGGCGATCGTCGACCTGACCGGGCGCCGCCAGCTGGCGGGTGAGCACGGTCGCGAGGGCGGCCCAGTCGCCACGCGCGTCGTGGAGACGCGCCAGCGCCGCGAGCGCGCGGGGATCGTCGGGGGTGTCGGCGAGCACCTGCTGCCAGGTCTCGGCCGCCGCGTCGAGATCCGCGAGGCGCTGCTCCTCGAGGCCGGCGATGCGCGCGAGCAGCGCGTGCCGCTCGGCGCCCCTGGCGTCGTCCAGCCGGCGTCGGAGCGAGGCGAGGAGCGCGGGCCAGTCGCTCAGGCGCTCCGACAGCTCCTCGTACGCGGTCGCGGCGTCGGTGTCCTTGGGCGTGAGCGCCAGGATCTTGCCGTGCACGTCGCGCGCGGCGTCGTAGTCGCCGAGCTTGTGGCCGTAGAGGTCGGCGAGCGCGCGCAGGAGCCGGAGCCGCGTGTCGCTCGGGCGCTGCGCGTCGTCGGCGTGCTTGCCGAGGATCGCGGCCACCTCGCGCCAGTGCTCGGGCTGGTGCGCGAGCCGCAAGAGCTCGCCCAGGAGCGCGCCGTCATCCGGCGACAGGTCGAACGCCCGGCCGGTCCACGTGAGCGCGAGCGCCTTCGAGCCGAGCCGGGTCTCGCACAGCGTCCGGATCTCGGACATCCGGGCCAGCTTGTCGGCGGGGCTCTGCGCGTGCGCGAGGACCACCTCGAGCACGGGCAGGAGCTTCGACCACTTCTCGGCCTTCTGGTAGACGGGGGCGAGGGCCGTGGCCGCCGCGAGATCGCCGGCCTCGACGGCGAGGACGCGCTCCCACGTGCGCGCGACGCGCTCGGGCGAGCCCTTCCGCTCCGCCACCGCGGCGGCGCGCCGGAAGAGCGCGAGGCGCGCGTTGCGATCGTCCTGGCGATCGCCGAGCGCCACGAGCGCGTCCGACAGCTCGTCCCACTGGTTGAGCCCGCCGTACAGGCGCTCGAGCCCGTCCCAGTCCTGGGCCGCCGCGTAGAGCTCGCGCAGCGTGCGCAGCGCCTTGGCGTGCCCCGGATCCAGCTTGAGGATGTCGGCGAACGCCTCCGCCGCCTGCGCCGGCGCGCCGACGCGATCGGCGAGGAGCGCACCCTGCTTCTCGAGCAGCGCGACCGCCTCCTGCGGGGTCTGCGCGCGCCGCCGCTGGCGCCCGAGGATCTCGGCGAGCGCCAGCCAGCGCTTCTCGCGCTCGTACAGGTTGGCGAGCGCGGCCAGCGTCTCGTCGTCGCCGCCGTCGGCGTGCTCGGCGACGACGCGGTTGTGGATCTCGATCGACAGTCGCGTGTCGCCGACGCGCTCGGCCGCGAGCCGCGCCATCTCCGACAGCTTGTGGAGGCGCTCGGCGCCGTGGATCGCGTCGGCCTCCTTGCCGAGGAGCCCGATCAGCTGCCGCCACTGGCGGCGGCGCGTGTAGATGTCCTTGAGCCGGGCGATCGCGTCGACGTCGGCCGGCGACAGCTCGAGCAGGCGCTCGAGGGGACGGATCGCCTGGGCGTAGTTGCCGAAGCGATCGATCCACAGGTCCGCCGTCTCGCGCAGGATCCCGGCGCGCTCGGCGACCGGCACGCCCGCCATCTCGGCCTTCTTGCCGAGGACGCCGATCAGGTCCTGCCAGCGCCCCATCGCGCGGTACTTGTCGGCGAGCTCGTCGACGGCGCGGCGGTCGTCGGGATCGAGCTTCAAGATCGCGTTGTACGTGTTGAGGACCATCGGGTCCTGGCGCAGGTTGTCGCGGTAGATCGCGACGACCTCGTAGAGCCGCTCGACGCGGCCGCGCACGTCGGACTCCGGCAGCTTGTCGATCTCGTCCTTCAGGAGATCGAGCAGCGGGTTCCACTTCTCGGCCTTGCGGTAGAGGCGCTTGAGCGCCTCCTTGGCCTCGGTGGAGGTCGGATCGCTGCGCAGGAGCTGCTTCCACGCGTCGATCGCCTTGTCCGGCGTCGCGAGCTGCACCTCGGAGACCTCGGCGATCTCGAGCGCGAGCGCGCGGGCGCGCGCGTCGGCCGCCGGGCTGGTGCCCTGCGGCGGCAGCGCCTTCTCGGCCTGGCGCAGGATCGCGACCAGCTTCTGGCCCTCGCCGCGCCCGTGGTAGTAGGCGCGGTAGAAGTCGAGCGCGGCCGGGTGCGCGGGATCGTGCTTGCGGATGCGGCGGAAGTACTCCTCGGCGCCGTCGAGATCGCCGAGGCGCTTCCACAGGATCATCGCGACCTGGAGGACGAGCCCGATGTCGCCGCTCTCGCCCTTGGCGCGGAGTGCGCCCGAGTACAGCATCACCAGCGCCTGCCAGTTCTGCTGCTGCTCGAACGCGTCGCCGAGGAGGCGCAGCGCGCGCGGCTGCGCCGGGTCCATCGCCAGCACCTTCTTGCCGATCTCGAGCGCGCGCTCGTGCTCGCCGAGCACCTGCAGCACCTCGACCATGCCGAGGAGCGCGGCGACGCGCTCCTCCTTGGTCGCGGCGGCGTCGATCCGGCCGTCGAGCAGGGCCGCCAGCTCCGGCCAGCGCCCGGCGCCGCGCAGGAGGCGCTCGAGGTGCAGCGCCGCCTTGCGGTTGTGGGGATCGGCGTCGAGGGAGCGCCGCAGGTACTGCTCGATCTCGGGGCTGCCCGGCGCGTAGCGCGCCCAGTTCTCGGCGGCGGTGAGGTAGAGGCTGGTCGTCAGCTTGCGGTCGGTCGAGGCCTTGGCCTCGTCGACGAACTTGGCCGCGAACTTCTTCCAGTTCTCGTTGGCGCGGTTGAGCGCCATCTGCTGGAGCGCCTCGGCGGCGACCTCGTCGTCGGGGCGGACGCCGAGCGCCTCCTCGTAACAGCGCGCGGCCGCCGGCTCGTCGAGGAGCTCCTCGTCGAGCAGCTGGCCCTTCTCGACCAGCAGGTCGGCGCGGCGCGGGCCGTTGGTCGCGGCGAGCTCGACGTCGAGCAGGCGGAGCGCGACGTCGTGCCGGCCGCGATCACGCAGGGACCTCTTGGCGTGTCCGAGCGCCTGCGCGCCGGTCGGATCGAGGCCGCGGGTGGCCGTGTCGGCCAGCGCCGCCAGCACGTTCGCGTCATCGGGATCGCTGTCGAGCAGTGCGAGGAACTGGAGAAGATCGGCCATGAGCCCCGGCCGTCGATGCTACCCCTCCCGGCCGAGGCGAAACAACGCGTTGCCGTGACGAAACGAGCACTTGGCGAGCGCTCCGGATTTGCGGGCGAGCGGGAGAGGGAGTAAGCCTCGGGCGGTGTCCGAACCCCACGCCGCAGGTACCAAGGGCGCATGGGGGTACCTGACGCGCTACCAGCCCGCGATCGTCGGCGGCGTCGCGATGCTCGTCCTCACGAACCTCCTGTTCGTGGGGATCCCGGTGACCACCGGCATGACCGTGAGCGCGCTGCAGGAAGGCCGCCACGGCGACGTGCCCGCGCTCGCGCTCTGGATGGTCGTGTTCGCCGCCGGCACCGCGATCACGCGGATCCTGTCGCGGGTCTGGATCTTCAACGCCGCGCGCGCCGCCGAGTACGACCTGCGCGGCGATCTCTTCCGCCACCTCCTCCGCCTCGATCTGCCGTGGTACCGCGCGCACCCGACGGGCGACGTGATGTCGCGCCTCACCAACGACGTGCAGACGGTGCGCGCGATGTGGGGCGCCGGCATCCTGAACGTGATCAACACGCTCGTCGCGTTCGTGACCGTGCTGGCGATGATGGTGCGCGTCGACCCGTGGCTCACGCTCTGGGCGTGCCTCCCCTACCCGACCATCGCCGTCCTCGGGCAGATGTTCGGCAAGCGCGTCTACAAGACGAGCCGGGAGGTGCAGGCGCAGCTCGGCGCCCTGTCCAACGAGATCCAGGAGGACCTGACGTCGATCCAGGCGATCAAGTCGTACGGGCTCGAGGGGATCCGCAAGGAGCGCTTCCGCGCGTCGTCGCAGAAGCTCCTCGAGAAGAACATGGCGCTCACGCGCGTGCGCGGGCAGCTCGGCCCGGCGTTCGGGGCGCTCGGCGCCCTGTCGTCGATCGTCGTGCTCTGGGTCGGCGGGCGCTCGGTCATGCGCGGCGACATCGAGCTCGGGCAGCTGGTCGAGATGAGCGGCTACCTGGCGCGGCTCGTGTGGCCGACGCTCGCGCTCGGCTGGATGCTGTCCTTGCTCCAGCGCGGGCGCGCGTCGTGGAACCGGCTCGAGACCCTGTTCGCGGAGCGGCCGACCATCACCGACGGTGACGGCGGCCGGCTCGAGGCGCGCGACCTGCGCGGCGGGATCGAGGTCCGCGATCTGAAGGTCGCGCTCGGCGGGCGACCGATCCTCGACGGCGTGTCGTTCGCGGTGCCGGCGGGAACCACGACCGCGATCGTCGGCCGCACCGGCTCGGGCAAGAGCACGCTCGTCGAGGCGATCTGCCGGCTGATCGACATCCCCCCGGGGACCGTGTTCCTCGACGGGCGCGACGTGACGTCGTTGAGCCTGCGCGATCTGCGCCAGGCGATCGGCTACGCGCCGCAGGAGGCGTTCCTGTTCTCGACCACGATCGCCGACAACGTCGCGTTCGGCTACGGCGCCGGGTCGAGCATCCCCAGGGCGCGCGCCGAGGAGCTCGAGCGCGTCACCGGCGCGCTCGCGCCGCAGCTCGGCATCCCGGCGTTCACCGAGGGCGCGCCCGACCCGCGCATCACGGCGGCGGCGGAGGCGGCCGGCCTGACCCGCGACCTGGCGGCGATGCCCGACCACTACGCGACGGTGGTCGGCGAGCGCGGCATCACGCTCTCGGGCGGACAGCGGCAGCGCGTCGCCCTGGCGCGCGCGATCGCGAGCGACCCGCGGCTCCTCATCCTCGACGACTCGCTGTCGTCGGTCGACGCCGAGACCGAGCAGGTGATCCTCGAGCGCCTGCAGAAGGTGCTCGCCGGGCGCACCGCGCTCCTCATCTCGCACCGCGTCGCCGCGGTGAAGAACGCGCACCAGATCGTCGTGCTCGACGAGGGCAAGGTGGTCGAGGCCGGCACGCACGCGCAGCTCCTCGCGAAGGGCGGCCTCTACGCCGAGCTCTACCGCACGCAGCTGGCAGCGCAGACCGCCGGGCTGCCGGCGGAGGCGGCGTCGTGAGCGCCCCGGTGCAGCGCCGCGCGCCGGCCGGCGAAGCCAACCTGGGCAAGGCGTACGACATGCGCCTCATGAGGCGGCTCGCGCGCTTCGTGTGGCCGCACTGGCGCCTGCTCATCGTCTCGGCGCTCCTCATCCCGCTGACCATCGCGCTCGACCTGGCGCAGCCGTACGTCGTCAAGGTCGCGATCGTCGATCACATCGCCGTCGGAGACAGCGAGGGCCTCGGCGTGCTCGCGCTCGTCTTCCTCGGGCTCGTCGCCGCGCAGTCGGTGTCGGCGTACGTCGAGCAGTGGGCGATCCAGCTGCTCGGCCAGCGCTCGATGCACGACCTGCGGCTCGCGATCTACGACCACGTGCTCGGGCGGCGCGCCGCCTTCTTCGACCGCATGCCGGTCGGCCGGCTCATGACGCGCATGACCAACGACATCGAGAGCCTGAACGAGATGTTCGCGGCCGGCGTGGTCACCCTGTTCGCCGACGCGATCAAGATGATCGCGATCGCCGTCATCATGTTCACGATCGACTGGCAGCTCACGCTCATCACGTTCGTGACGCTGCCGCTCTTGGTCATCCTCGTGAACTACGCGCGCAGCGCCATGCGCGCGTCGTTCCGCGTGATCCGCGTGCGGCTGGCGGCGATGAACGCCTTCGTGCAGGAGCACCTCCTCGGCATCAAGGTCGTGCAGATCTTCCGCCGCGAGGACGCCGCGGCCGGCGAGTACGACATGATCAACGCCGGCCACCGCGACGCGTACCTCGTGTCGATCCGGGCGGACGCCGCGATGTACGCGCTGGTCGAGGCGATCGGCATCCTGGCGATCGCGCTCGTCGCGTGGTGGGCGGCGCGCGACCTCGGGGTCTCGGGTGAGACCATCGCCACCGTCGGCGTCGTCGTCGTGTTCATCGAGTACATCAACAAGTTCTTCATCCCGGTGCGCGACCTGTCGGCGAAGTACGCCGTCATGCAGGGGGCGATGGCCGCGACCGAGCGCATCGTCGAGCTGCTCGACACCGAGGAGGCGGACGCCCCGCCCACCGTGACCAGACCGGTCGCGCAGACCGATGCCGCCGTCACGTTCGACAAGGTCGAGTTCGCCTACGGCGACGAGCCCGTCCTGCGCGGCGTCTCGTTCGAGATCCCGCGCGGCAAGACCGTCGCGATCGTCGGCGCGACGGGCTCGGGCAAGTCGACCCTCATCAAGCTGCTGACGCGCCTCTACGAGATCGGCGACGGCGCGATCACGATCGACGGCGTCGACATCCGCAGCCTGCCGCCGCCGGAGCTCCGCCGGCGCGTCACCGTCGTGTCGCAGGACGCGGCCCTGTTCGCGGGCACCGTCTCCGACAACGTCGCGCTCGGCGCCGTCGCCTCGGGCCGCACCGCCACCTCGTCGCGGGTGGCGGTGCGGCCCGAGGCGACGGCGCCGAGCGCGACGTTGTCGGAGACGGTGCCCGCGAACAGGGCCGCGTCCTGCGACACGACGGTGACGCGCCGGCGGAGCTCCGGCGGCGGCAGGCCGCGGATGTCGACGCCGTCGATCGTGA
>JAIOII010000152.1 GCA_019912685.1 Kofleriaceae bacterium | reverse complement strand
GTCACGTCGCCGGCGCGCTGCGCGTCGAGCGCGCGCTGCGCCGACGCCGCCTCGGCGCGCACCGCGGCGAGGTCCGCCTCCCACGCCTCGCGCGCGCCGGGATCGTCGTCCGCTGGCGGCGGCGGGTATCGCCCCTGACCGACGTCGAACAGCAGGCCCGCCATCGCGCCGAGGTCGTTGGACAGGAGGTCGCGATGCTCGCCGACGATGCGCAGGATCCCGGTGCGCATCGCGAGGTAGTCGGCCCACTTGCCGAGCTTCACCTTGCTGCCGGTCACTGCATTGTAGCCCTTGACGATCGCCGTGTTGAACGGCGGCACCAGCGTCGGGTGGAGATAGTAGAGGAGGTTCGCCGCGGCGGGCCCGACCCCCTTGATGGCTTTCCGGTCGAGCGCGTGGATCGCGTCGACGACATCCTCGGCGCAGGTGCCGCAGCAGCACGCGTCGAGGAACCGGCCGAACGCACGCTGGTTCTCCGGGCTCTCGTAGATGTCCGGGATGCGTAGCTTCGGCTTCCACAGCCACGCATGGTCGGCGCCGCGGAAGATCTGGCGCTGCTCGGCGATCGACTCGACCACGACCTCGAGCGACGAGCCGCGGTAGGCGGAGCCGAACGTCCCCGCATCGATCTCGTCGACCACGGTGCGCAGGCCGCGCCGGATCGAGCGGAAGTTCTTCAGCCGCTCCTCCCACAGGAACCACGACCGGTACGTCCCGCCGGGGTCGTCTCGCCAGCGCGTGATCAGCGCACGCAATGGATCCGAGCTCATCGCCACCACGATACGCGATGGCGTGCCCCTTGCTCCACGTGGATCGCGACGTGTCGCACACCGGCTCCCTCGCCCACTGGATCGGCTTCTCGGCGTTCCTCGTCGTGATGCTCGTCCTGGATCTCGTCGTGCTCCACCGCGGCCAGTCCCGGGTCTCGACGCGGAGCGCCCTCGCCGCGAGCGCCGGCTGGATCGCGCTCGGCCTCGCGGTCGGCGCCGTCATCGGCTGGCGGCTCGGCCGGGACGCGTTTGTCGAGTACCTGACCGCTTACGTCGTCGAGGAGTCGCTGTCGATCGACAACCTGTTCGTGTTCGCGCTGATGTTCACGGCGTTTCGCATTCCCGCGGAGCACCAGCACCGCGTCCTCTTCTGGGGCATCTTCGGCGCGCTCGTGATGCGCGCCGGCTTCATCTTCGCCGGCGTCGCCCTGCTCACTCGCTTTCACTGGATCATGTACGTCTTCGGCGCGATCCTGCTGGTGGCCGCGGTGCGGATCGGCCGTGCCCGCCCCGACGCCACACCCGAATCCAGCCTGATGCTGCGCTGGATCGGCCGGTTCCTGCGCACGACGCCCGAGCTGCACGGGCGCCGCTTCCTGGTACGTGACGCCGCGACCGGCGCGCTGATGGCGACCCCGCTCCTGGCGGTTCTGATCGCCCTGGAGACCACCGACATCGCGTTCGCGGTCGACTCGATCCCGGCGGTCCTGGGCGTGACGACCGACTCGTTCCTCGTGTTCACCTCGAACGCGATGGCGATCCTGGGTTTGCGCTCGCTCTACTTCGTCATCGCGGCGGGGCTCGACCGGCTCCGGCACCTGAAGGCCGGGCTGTCGGTGATCCTGGCGTTCATCGCCGTGAAGATGCTGGCGCACGACATCGTTCACGTCCCCGCTGCGGCGTCCCTGGGCGTGATCTTGCTGATCCTGGCGGTCGCCGCGCTCGCGTCCCTTCGGGGCGGCGCGACCCTTGCAGCCCCCAAGGGCTCGGAGGTGCGACCATGAAGACGGCGACCTGGATGCTCGCGATCGCGCTCGGGATCGGCGGATGCGACGGCACGATGATGTCGGATCCCGACCGGATGCGCTCGATGATCGACGACGCGCGCCTGGAGAACGAGGCCCACCGCGATGCCGCTGCGGGCGCGACGACGCTCGCGGACATGCGCGGCGAGATGACGCGCCACGATGCGATGATGGACGACCTCATGGACGACATGGGCATGGCGATGGACGGGATGTCGCACTGCACTGGCGCGGGCATGCAGGATCTGCGCGGGATGCACGACGACGTGGACGGCGAGATGACCGGCCACCGCACCGCGATGGACGCGGCCACGGAGCTCGCCGCGGCCGCGACCGAGGTCGACCGCCACGTCGGCGCGATGCACGCGATGCTCGACGGGATGGACGCGGCGACCGCCCGCATGGGCTGCGGGATGTGACCGCCGAGGTCACTCCGGCGCATCGATCAGGATCGTCAGCCCGTTCGTACCGACCGGGACGAAGTAGGAGCGAGTCGCCGGGTCGTCGCGTCTCAGCCGCCGTGCTCGTGCTCGGCGGCGCCTTCGTGGTCCATCATCGGGCAGGTCCCGGCGCTCTGCATCTTCTCGGCGTGCGTCCGGGCATGGGCGCGCAGATCGGAGACCGCGGCCTCGTCGGCGGTGGTCAGCTCGAGGCGGCCGCCCCCTTCGACGTCCACCACCGTGGCCTTGCTCTCCGCCATCTTCTTCGCCATCTCGCCGTCGTGCATGCCGCCCTGGCCGTGCATCATGCCGCTTCGGTGCATCTCCGCCATCCGGTGCACCCGCGCCTGTAGCTCGGCGACGTCGCCCGTCGACGTCGTGAACACCAGCGCGATGCCGCCGTCGATGTCCTCCGCGGATACCGCGGTGCCCTCGACCTCCATCGGGCACATGCCCTTCATGTCCATGCCCATGCCGGCGTGCTCGTCCTGATGCTCCGCAGGAGGCGGCGCGCTCGCGGGTCTGGAGCTGCCGCCGCTGCTGCATGCCGCCGCGGCGCCCATCGTCAACGTGAGCAGCGCGATGCGAATCGTTCGGTGAAACATGATCTCTCCTTCTACGGGTGATGATGCGCCAGCTTTGCGGGCGGAGCGACCGGACGCGCCTTCGCCGGCGCAATGCAGCCCGCACTCGCGAATCGCCGCAGCGATCGCCTCCGGCGCGATCGAGCCCTCGTCGTAGTGGACGGTGACGCTCTGTGACGCTGGGTTCACCTCGGCGTGCTGCACACCGGCCAGCGCGGCCAGATGCTTCTCGACCATGCGCGCGCTCAGCACCTGATCAATGCCCGTCGCCTCGAAGGTGCGGCTGGTCATCGTGCGCGTCCCGCCGTCGCCGGCAGGAAGGTCTTGACGACCCCGAGCGCCGCGTCGGTCTTCGCGATCGATGCCGCGCCGTCCCGCTCGATCCCGGTCAGGGCCCGGATCGCGTCGACGCTCTCCGGGATCGTGATCGCCTCGTTGTGGACCTGGAACGCGAGGTACACCTCGCGCCCGTCGCTCGCCAGGGCGTCCTCCCAGACCGCGACCTCCCACAGGTCGCCGCGCGGCCGGCGCAGGTCGCGCATCAGCTCGATGACCGAGTTCAGCGCGACCAGTCCCTGATCGGCGCGGACGAAGGCGATCCGCGGCTCGTCGCGCAGCGCCTGGCGCAACTCGTCGAGCTCGACCGGCCGGGTCGTCTCGACCATTGCGAAGTGGATGTGGCTCAGGTTGAACGGGCCGGCGCCCGCCATCGTCACGATGTCGAGGCCCTCGATCACCGTCTGCGCGTCGGGGCCCTGATGGCTCGGCACCTTCGTCTCCGGCTTGACGGAGTTGATCATCCCGTTCTCGTGGCTCTCCCAGGGATCCGTCCCGCGTCGCAGCAGGACCGCGCGCGCGCGCTTGATCCAGCCCCGGCTGTGAAGCGGATGCAGCACCCGACAGAGCGCGGTCGTATTGCACGACACGACACGGGCGAAGCGCCGCTCGAGCGCAGCGGCGTAGTTCACCTGGGCGACGAACGAGAGACCGGCGAGCTCGTGCTTCTCGCCGCCCTGAAAGATCGCGCGCACGCCGGCGCGCTCGTAGACCGGCTTGTTTGCCGCGCCGATCTTCTTCGGCGTGCAGTCGACGACGACGTCAGCGTGGCCCAGCAGCTCGTCGAGCGTGCCCACCACGGGGATCCCCGCCGCCTCCATGGCCGGCCGCCGGTCGGACGTGGAAGCGTGAATGGCGAAGCCTCGCTCGGCGGCGACCCGCAACCGGTAGTCGAAGGTCACGTCGGCGACGCCCACCAGCTCCATATCGTCCTGGGCGACCACGGCGTCTGCCACGCGCTTGCCGATGACCCCGTATCCGTTGACCGCGACGCGCACTCGATTCGTCATGGCGTCCTGACAGTGCACGGGGGGTGCCACACGACCTGTGACCCTCATGGTCACGTGGCCTGGCACCGCCGCTGCACTGGTTGGGAGTATGAAGGGCGACGCGGTGAACGTCTCCCTCGACACCAACACCGCCGAGGTGCGCTTCGACGAGGACCGCGTCTCGCTGACCACGTTGCGTGGCGCCGTCCGCTCCGGGTCTCTCTCGGCGCCGCCGACAGCGTGGCAGGCTCGAGGCTGCAGGTCCGGGTCGTCTTCGATCGCCGACCTCGCCGACCTCGCCAACGCGCTCGGCCGCAACAACCTCAACGTCGGCGCAGAGGGCGGCGGCACCATCGACGTCGCAGGCGAAGCCAGCCTCGTCCAGGGGACCGCGCGCCGCGCTCCTTTGAGCACCGTTTCGGCCCCGGTGTGGCGAAAAGGCTCGCCCTCCCTCGCCCGTCCACCCCTGTGCGCCCTGCCCTGTGGTGTGGGGCGTTGATGCGGTCTGAGCATCTCTGCGCAGTCGCAACCTGTGGCGCAGCATCGGCGCGCCAGTTCGCGTCCGCTCGGTGACGCCTCATGCGCCCGGCGGGGGCTTGGCGGCCATCCGGGGGCGCCGGATCGACTCGTGCATGCCCGACAGGACGTGCACCCGGAGCCGGGCGACGCGGACCACGACGCTCACCACCCCGGGAAACGAGGACGACACCATGGCTCAGTTCACAGCGGACATCGCAGGCATGCTCGAGCTCTTCGCCATCGCGGCCGGGCTCGTCCTGCTTCACCGGGCGGGTAAGGAAGCGCCTGCGAGGTTGCTCAAGGCTGCGGGCTGGGTGCTCGTCGCCGGCGGCGTTGTCGTGGGCGCCTGCACGACGTTCTACTGGTTCGAGTACCGGTCTCGCGGCGAGTTCGACGCCGTGCACATGGGCTGCCCCGGAATGATGCGCGCCGCTGGGTCGGGCATGGATCCGGGGATGATGGGTCCGGGGATGGGCTCGATGCCGCGCGGCATGACGCCGCCCGCGCCTGCCGACGGAGCGAGGTGAACCATGCAGTGGTGGAACGGAGACGGACACATGGGGTGGATGGGCATCTGGTGGATCATCGGCGCCGCGCTCATCGCGCTCGTCGTCTGGGCGCTCCTCCGGTCTTCGCGAGGACCGAGGAACACTTCGAGCGAGTCGCCCGAGCATGTTCTCAAGCGCCGGTACGCCACGGGCGAGATCGACCACGCGACCTATCAACAGATGCTGACGGAGCTCAAAGGCTGAGAGGACGAGTGTCACGGGAACGCTGCGCTACGGACTCGGGCTCATCCGGCTCTCGGGTGGCTCGAGAGTGTGTGGAGAGAGGTCTGGGACGTCCTGCTGCGACACGCACCGGAAGGTCCAGCAATACCTCCTGCACTCCTACGTGCCGGGAGACGTGACATGAAGCCAGCACGGACGACTCCCGGCAGGACACGCCAGCTCTTGGCGCTGTCGCTCTCGATCGCCCTGGCGATGTCCGGGGTCGGGCTCATCATCCCGATCGTGCCCTCCCACATCGGGCGCCTGGGGCTCGCCAGCGCATCGACCGCGCAAGTGGCGTTACACGTGAGCCTGCTCGCGGCCGGCTACGCGCTCATGCAACTGCTTCTTGCTCCCGTGTGGGGCCGCCTCTCGGATTCGCGCGGCAGGCGACCACTTCTGGCGATTGGGCTCATCGGATTCGCCGTCGGCCAGGCGCTCTGCGGTCTCGTCAACTCTCTGGTGGCTCTGTATGCGATCCGCCTGGGCACCGGCATCTTCTCGGCGGCGATCATTCCCGCCGCGTTTGCCTTCGTGGCCGACACGACCACCGACGAGGATCGAACGCGAGGCATGGCGCAGTTGAGCGCGGCGGCCGGTATCGGCTTCGTGATCGGCCCCGCCATCGGTGGCCTCCTCGGCGGCATCGAGCCCTCTGCCATCGGGCTCCCCATCGCCAACTACTCCCTCCCGTTCTTCGCAGCCGCAGGTTGCGCGCTGCTTGCGCTCCTCACCTTGCGCTGGCTCGAGGAGCCGGCGATCCCCGTGGCCGTGCAGCGTCGCGGCAGGCTGGCCTGGACCGATCTCGCCCGCCGGATCGGACTGCCTTTGGCAGTGGCGATGGCCGGCCAGGTCGCCATCGCGCTCTTCGAGACCACGTTCGCCCTTCACGCCCGCACGGACCTCGGGATGAGCCTCGTGCAGATCGGTGTCCTGTTCATGGTGTGCGGCCTGATGATGCTCGTCGTCCAACTCGGCGCGGTCTCGCGGCTCGCGCGCCGCTTTGGAGAAGTGCATCTCGCCTCGGCGGCCCTCGCCCTCATGGGGCTGAGCCTGGCGCTCCTGGCGCTGGCACGCAGCACCGCCATCGTCTTTGCGCTGGTCGCCTCGTATGGGATCGGGATGGCGCTGCTCACGCCGGCCGTGTCGGCGCTCGTGTCCAGACGTGGCGGCGCACATGCGGGGGCGGCGCTTGGACTCGAAAGCAGCGCCAAGAGCCTGGGCCAGATCGCCGGCCCAGTCCTCGGCGGTGTGCTCTTCGGCGCGTCCGTGGCCGTTCCCTTCTGGCTCGCTGGCGGACTGCTCCTCGGCCTCGCGCCGATCTTCGCCTGGAGCGGTCGACGCACGCACGAACCTCCTGTGGAGCGCGAGGCGAGAGGCACGCTCGGGTTTCGCGGACAGGAGGCGAGATGAACGTCGCCGTCACACTCTCCTCGCGGGACTACGACGCCGTGCTGTTCGATCTCGACGGGGTACTGACCAGGACGGCGAGCGTGCACGCTGCGGCCTGGAAGAAGCTGTTCGATGGCTTTCTCGAGCAGCGCGCCACCAAGGCAGGCACGCCGTTCGTGCCTTTTGATATCGAGACCGACTACACGCGCCACGTCGACGGCAAACCGCGCTACGACGGCGTGGCTGACTTCCTCGAGTCACGCGGGATCAAGTTGCCAGTCGGTGCAGCCGACGACGGTCCCGAGGTGCAGAGCGTGCGCGCGCTCGGCAATCTCAAGGACCGGTACTTCCTCGAGCAGCTGGAGCAGCACGGCGTCGAGCCCTATGAGCCGGCGATCGCGCTGGTGCGCGCGCTGCGAGCGCAGGAGATCAAGACCGCCGTCGTGTCCTCCAGCAACAACTGCGCGCTGGTGCTCGAGGCGGCGGGCATCGCAGACCTGTTCGACGCGCGCGTGGACGGGTTGGATCTCACCGGCCTCGAGCTCGACGGCAAGCCGGCCCCGGATGCCTTTCTGGAAGGGGCACGGCGCGTCGGGGCGGCGCCTTCGCGTGCCGTCGTCGTGGAAGACGCGATCGCCGGCGTCGCGGCAGGGCGCGCCGGCGGTTTCGGCTGCGTCATCGGCGTCGATCGCCGGGGGCAGGCTCAGGCGCTGCGCGAGGCCGGCGCCGATGTCGTGGTTACGGATCTAGCGCAGGTCCAGGTGGCGGCCGAGCCGTCAGCCGCGTGGTCGCTGGTGTACGAGGACTTCGACGCCGCGAAGGAGGGGGTCCGCGAAGCCTTGTGCACGCTGGGAAATGGCTACTTCGCGACGCGCGGTGCCGCCGCCGGTGCCGTGGCGGACGGCGTCCACTATCCGGGGACCTATCTCGCCGGGGGCTACAATCGGTTACGCACCGAGATCGCAGGCCGGGTCGTCGAGAGCGAGGATCTCGTCAACCTCCCCAGCTGGCTCGCGCTCCAGTTTCGCATCGGCGACGGGGATTGGTTCGATGTCCGCATCGTCAAGATCCTGTCCTACCGGCAGGAGCTCGATCTGCGGCGTGGCATCCTGCTCCGGTACATCCGCTTCGAGGACGGCCGTGGGCGGCAGAGTACGCTCGAGGAGCGTCGCCTGGTCTCGATGGGCAACATGCACCTCGGCGCGCTGGAGCTGGCGCTGACCGCCGGCAACTGGTCCGACGACGTCACGGTCCGTTCGGGGATCGACGGGCGCATCGTCAATGCGGGCGCGAAGCTGTATCGGAAGTTCAACAACAAGCATCTCGAGCCGCTGGCAAGCGAGGTCCTCCAAGAGGGCTCCGTGCAGCTGCTCGTGCGCACCTGCCAGTCAAATCTTCACGTCGCGCAGGCGGCACGAACGCGAGCGTTCAAGGGCGGTCAGCGTCTCGATGTTCGGCGCCGAACCATCGAGGAGCCGGGATACGTCGCAGAGGAGCTCACCGTCGACCTCCAGCAAGGCGAGACGCTGCGGCTGGAGAAGCTGGCCTCGCTCTATACCTCTCGAGATCCCGCCATCTCGGAGTGCGGGCTCGAGGCGAAGAAGGCGATCGCGCGCGCGCGTGCTTTCGATGCCGAGCTGGCGGCTCATGCGCGTGCCTGGCAGCACCTCTGGCACCAGTTCGAGGTGCACATCGAGCCCGTCGATCACGGGTTCACGGTGAACGTCCCGATGCTGCTTCGGTTGCACATGTTTCACCTGCTGCAGGCGGTGTCGCCGAATTCCATCGGACACGATATCGGCGTACCCGCACGGGGCTGGACCGGGGAGGCATACCAGGGCCACGTGTTCTGGGACGAGCTGTTCATCTTCCCGTTCTTCAATTATCGAATGCCCGAGATCACGCGGTCGCTTCTGATGTACCGCTACCGGCGCCTCGGCGAGGCGCGCGCCGCCGCCGAGCGGGCTGGCTTCAAGGGCGCGATGTTTCCCTGGCAGAGCGGAAGCGACGGCCAGGAGGAGACCCAGGCGTACAACCTCAACCCGCGCTCCGAGCGCTGGGTGCGCGACAACTCCTATCTGCAACGCCATGTCGGAAGTGCCATCGCCTACAACGTCTGGCAGTACTTCCAGGTCACGCATGACCTCGAGTTCCTGCACTTCTACGGCGCGGAGCTGATCCTCGACATCGCCCGTTTCTGGTCGAGCATGGCGAGCTTCGATGACGAGCGTGGGCGCTACGAGATCCGCGGCGTCATGGGCCCCGACGAGTTTCACGACGCCTATCCGGACTCGGCAACACCCGGCATCAACAACAACGCCTACACCAACATCATGGCCGTCTGGGTGCTCTGCCGCGCGCTGGAGGTGCTCGAACTGCTCTCCGACATGCGTCGCGCCGAGCTGACCACGCGACTCGGCATCTCGGCAGAGGAGATCGCGCGCTGGGGTGAGATCAGTCGCAGGATGGTCGTGCCGCTCCACGACGACGACATCATCAGCCAGTTCGAAGGCTACGACACCCTGCGCGAGCTCGACTGGGAGGGATACCGGGCGCGCTACGGAAACATCCAGCGTCTCGATCTCATCCTCGAGGCGGAAGGCGACAGCGCCAACCACTACAAGCTCGCGAAGCAGGCGGACGTGATGATGCTGTTCTACCTGTTCTCCTCCGAGGAGCTACGCCAGTTGTTCGAGCGTCTCGGCTATTCGTTCGAACACGAGACCATTCCGCGAAACATCGCCTACTACGCCAGTCGCCTGTCCCACGGCTCCACGCTGTGCCGCGTGGTGTGCGCGTGGGTCATGGCGCGCTCCGATCGGCCGCGCGCGATGGACTTCTTTGCCGAGGCGCTGCAGAGCGACGTGGGCGACATCCAGCAGGGCACCACGGCGGAGGGCGTCCACCTCGGCGCCATGGCGGGCACGGTCGATCTGGTACAGCGAGTCTCGACGGGGATCGAGGTCAGGGCCGATGTCCTTCACCTCGCGCCGGAACTACCGCGCGAAATGGAGCGCCTCGACATGCGCATCCGCTACCGCGGCCACGCGCTCGATCTACGGCTGACGCGGGCCTCGCTCACGATCCGCGAGCGTGATGGCGCGGCGCCGCCGATCACCTTGTGCGTCGACGGTGAGGTCTGCGAGTTCGTCAGCGGCACCACGCGCGTCTTTCGATTGAACGACGACGCCAC
The DNA here is from genome assembly GCA_019912685.1 of Kofleriaceae bacterium. Lineage (GTDB taxonomy): Bacteria > Myxococcota_A > Polyangia > Haliangiales > Haliangiaceae > UBA2376. Next base: position 17,342 of record JAIOII010000152.1, on the reverse strand, counting down.
GCATAGAGGGGATGCCCCATGAAAGAACACGAACACACCGCCAGCCACGAACCGGCAGCAAAGCCGGCGCCCGGCGAGTTGGCCAAGGACGTGGGCTCCAAGCATCCGGCGCACCACGCCGATCATGCCGACATGGCTGCGGACTTCCGAAAGCGGTTCTGGATCTCGCTGGTCTTGACCCTGCCGATCCTCGCGCTCTCGCCGATGCTCCAGTCACTGGTGGGCCTGCGAGAGGCGATCCGTTTCCCGGGCGACATCTACGTGCTGTTTGGTCTCTCCTCGGCCGTCTTCCTGTATGGCGGCTGGCCGTTTCTCAAGGGCCTTCTCGAGGAGCTCAAGGCCCGCCGGCCCGGGATGAAGACGCTCATCTCCGTCGCGATCGCCACCGCGTACCTCTACAGCAGCGCCGTGGTGTTCGGGCTGACCGGCAAGATGTTCTTCTGGGAGCTCGCCTCCCTCATCGACATCATGCTCCTCGGGCATTGGATCGAGATGAAGTCCGTGATGGGGGCTTCGCGGGCACTCGAAGAGCTGGCCAAGCTCATGCCGTCGGACGCCCACAAGCTCATGCCCGACGGCAGCGTGATGGACGTGCCGCTCGGCGAGCTGGCGGTGGACGACCAGGTCCTCATCAAGCCCGGCGAGAAGGTGCCCGCGGACGGTGTCATCGTGGCCGGCGAGAGCTCGGTCGACGAGGCCATGCTGACCGGCGAATCGACCCCCGTCGCCAAGAAGACCGGCGGCAAGGTCATCGGCGGGGCCATCAACGGCGAAGGCGCGCTCACGGTCGCGGTCAAGGGCACCGGCAAGGACTCCTTCCTGTCGCAGGTCATCGACCTCGTCAAACAGGCACAGGAGAGCAAGTCGCGGACCCAGGACCTCGCCAACACCGCGGCGATGTGGCTCACCGTCGTGGCCTTGGGGGGCGGCGTTCTCACCTTCGCCATCTGGCAGGTTCTCACGGGCAAGGACTTTGCGTTCGCCATCGAACGCACCGTGACCGTGATGGTCATCGCCTGCCCGCATGCGCTCGGTCTCGCCGTGCCACTGGTGGTGGCCGTCTCCACGGCCCTGGCCGCGAAGCATGGCCTGCTCATCCGGAGTCGAACCGCCTTCGAGGCCGCTAGAAAGCTGCGGGCCATCATCTTCGACAAGACCGGCACCCTCACCGAGGGCCGCTTCGGAGTGACCGACACGCTGATCCTCGGCGAGGACATCACCGAAGAGGCGCTGCGCACCTACGCGGCGTCCGTGGACGCCAACTCCGAACATCCCATCGCCAAGGCCATCGCCGCCGCTTCGGAGAAGAAGCTGCCCGTCGAAGGCTTCAAGAGCATCACAGGCAAAGGCGCCGAGGGTCGAGTCGACGGCAAGGACATCAAGGTGGTCAGTCCTGGCTACCTGCGCGAACAAGACATCGAGCTCACCGACAAGCGCATCGAGCCCCTGCAAGCGCAAGGCAAGACGGTCGTGTTCGTGCTCGTGGACGGAAAGTTGAAAGGGGCGATTGCGCTCGCCGACATCATTCGACCCGAGGCGAAGCAGGCCATCGCGGCGCTCAAGGCACTCGACATCCGCTGCCTGATGCTCACCGGCGACAACAAGGCGACGGCAAAGTGGGTTTCGGAGCAGGTCGGGCTGGATGAATATTTCGCTGAAGTCCTGCCCCAGGACAAAGCCGCCAAGGTGAAGGAAGTCCAAGCTCGGGGCGATCTGGTGGCCATGACCGGCGACGGCGTGAACGATGCCCCGGCCCTGGCGCAGGCCGACTTGGGCATCGCCATTGGAGCCGGCTCCGATGTGGCAGTCGAGACCGCCGACGTGATTCTGGTGCGGAGCAATCCGCTGGATGTCGTCGCCATCCTGGCGCTCTCTCGCGCCACGTACCGGAAGATGATCCAGAACCTGCTCTGGGCGACGGGCTACAACGTCGTCGCCCTTCCGCTCGCGGCCGGAGCGCTCTTCGCGTGGGGCGTGCTGCTCACCCCCGCGCTGGGCGCGGTGTTCATGTCCGCGAGCACGGTGATCGTGGCCATCAACGCGCGATTGCTGAAGCTGAGGATCGGGCCGAAGTCGGAAGCCGAAGCCGAGGTCGAGCCCAAGCCGGAGGCTGGGGCCAAGGTCGAGCCCAAACCGGTAGCCAAGGCCGATCCATTGCCGGCGCAGCCGGGACAGCCCCCTGTACGCCGCAAGTCGTCAATCGGGTCCACGAATTCTACGAGAGCGTCGAAGCACTGAATCCAAGGCTGATCGAGCACGCGAAGGCAGCGCCAACCCTGAACCCGGAGCCAAACCCTGACGACGTTCGACCGACGCACCGAACCGAGAATGGGACTCACGCGAACGCGGCCACGACAACGAAAGAACGAAGAGGCAGACCATGAAAGAAGCGACATCCGTGATCAAAGACCCCGTGTGCGGAATGACCGTGAACCCAGCGACGGCGCTCCACGCCGAGCGCGATGGGGAGACGTTCTACTTCTGCAGCGAGCACTGTCGGGAAACGTTCTTGTCCACCCCCGCCGGTGCCAAGCCGGAGAACAAGGCTGGAGGCTGCTGTAGCTAAGAGCGCAGGGCGATGACGCGATTGTCGGCGTCGTGCCGGGCCGTCCGTGTCAGTCGGCGACCGAGAGCGAATGTGCGCGCTCGGCAGGCTGCCCCTCGGGACGAAGAGAAAGTCGAACCCATGAAGCCCAACGCACTCACGCCGGACCTGCTCCAGCGGATGGACGCCTACTGGCGCGCCGCCAACTACCTGTCCGTGGGCCAGATCTATCTCTTCGACAATCCGCTCCTCAAGCGGCCGCTGACGCTCGCGGATGTGAAGCACATGCTGCTCGGACACTGGGGCACGACCCCCGGGCAGAACTTCATCTACGTGCACTTGAATCGGGTCATCAAGAAGTACGACCTCGACATGATCTACGTCTCCGGCCCCGGGCACGGCGGTCCGGCCGTCGTGGCCAACACGTACCTCGAGGGCACGTACAGCGAGATCTATCCCGACATCAGCCAGGATGAGGCCGGGCTGCAGAAGCTCTTTCTTCAGTTCTCGTTTCCGGGAGGCATTCCCAGCCACGCGTCGCCGGAGTGCCCGGGATCGATCCACGAGGGCGGAGAGCTGGGCTATTCGCTCAGCCACTCGTTCGGGGCCGTGTTCGACAACCCCGATCTCGTCGTCGCCTGCGTCGTCGGCGACGGCGAGGCAGAGACGGGCCCGCTCGCGACGGCGTGGCATTCCAACAAGTTCCTCGACCCGGCCACCGACGGCGCCGTGCTGCCGATCCTGCACCTCAACGGGTACAAGATCGCCAACCCGACGCTCCTCGCCCGCATCACGAGAGAGGAGCTGGAGCAGCTCTTCCGCGGCTACGGCTGGACACCTCTCTTCGTCGAGGGAGACGACCCCGAGCTGATGCACGAGGCGATGGCAGGGGCGCTCGACACCGCCATCGAGCACATCAAGGCGATCCGGGAGGACGCCCGCGTTCGCGGCAACCTCAGCCGTCCGCGCTGGCCGATGGTCATCCTCGATTCACCCAAGGGCTGGACGGGGCCCAAGCTCGTCGATGGCTTGCAGGTGGAAGGCACCTTCCGGGCGCATCAGGTTCCGCTCCACCCACGCGCCCATCCCGAGCACCTCGAGCTGCTCGATGCGTGGCTGAGGAGCTACAGGCCAGAGGAGATCTTCGATGAGCGGGGCCGCTTGAAGGCGGAGCTCGCCGAGCTCGCGCCCAAGGGCGAACGACGCATGGGCGCCAATCCGCACGCCAACGGCGGCATGCTGCTCCAGGATCTGCGGATGCCTGATTTCCGCGAGTACGCGGCCGCGGTGCCGACGCCCGGGGAGCGCGGCGTCGGCGACACGCGCGTGCTCGGGCCTTTCCTGCGTGATGTGGCGAAGCTGAACAGTGAGCAGCGAAACTTCCGGATCTTCGGACCGGACGAAACGGTGTCGAACGGCCTCGGAGCCGTCTTCGAGACGACCGATCGTCAATGGGACGCCGCGACCTTGCCGAACGACGAGTTTCTCGCGCCGACCGGACGCGTGCTCGACTCGATGCTCAGCGAGCACCAATGCGAGGGCTGGCTCGAGGGCTACTTGCTCACGGGGCGGCACGGGGTCTTCAACTCCTACGAGGCGTTCATCCACATCGTCGATTCGATGTTCAACCAGCACGCCAAGTGGCTGACGGTCACGGCCGATCTGCCGTGGCGGCGCAAGATCGCGTCTCTGAACTACCTCCTCGCCTCGCACGTCTGGCGTCAGGACCACAACGGGTTCACGCACCAAGATCCCGGCTTCGTCGACCTCGTCGTGAACAAGAAGGCGGAGGTGGTGCGAGCCTACTTTCCGCCGGACGCAAACTGTCTGCTCTCGGTGATGGACCACTGCCTGCGCAGCCGCCACTACGTCAACCTCGTGATCGCGGGCAAGCACCCGGCCCCGCAGTGGCTGACGATGGACGCCGCCGTCAAGCACTGCATCGCGGGCATCGGCATCTGGCAGTGGGCCTCGAACGACCAGGGCGCCCTGCCCGACGTGGTCATGGTCTGCTGCGGCGATGTACCCACGCTGGAGACGCTCGCCGCCGTCTCCATCATGCGCGAGCACCTCCCCGACCTGAAGATCCGCGTGGTCAACGTCGTCGACCTGATGCGGCTGCAGCCGCAATCCGAGCACCCGCACGGGCTCAGCGACCCCGACTTCGACGAGCTCTTCACCAAGGACAGGCCGGTCATCTTCGCCTTCCACGCCTACCCGTGGTTGGTCCACCGCCTCACCTACCGCCGCACCAACCACGAGAACATCCACGTCCGCGGCTACAAGGAGGAGGGCACGATCACCACGCCCTTCGACATGACCGTGCTGAACGACCTGGACCGTTTCCATCTCGTCATGGACGTCATCGACCGCGTGCCGCAGACCGGCGCCAGGGGCATCGCCCTGAAGCAGCAACTGGTGGAGAAGCGGGTCGAGCACAAGCGACACATCAGGAAATACGGCCAGGACATGCCGGAGATCCGCGACTGGCGCTGGGGCGTACGACCGGCTGCCGGCGGCGGAGCAACATGAACCCGGCGCTGCCGGTGGTCTACGTCGTGCGCCACGCCGATACCGCGTGGACGCTGACAGGTCAGCATACCGGCCGTACCGACCTTCCCCTGACCGAGCAAGGTGAGCGCCAGGCGCGTGCGCTCGGACCGAGCCTCACTGCGCTGCACGTCGATCGCATTGTCTCGAGCCCGTCATCCATGCCTCGAATGGCCGCGTCACGGCCCGCTGCGAGTGCCCAGTGACTGAACCGGGGATCGATGCCGACCTGGACAGGCTCCAACGCGACACCTTTGGATACTTCTTACATGAGACGAACCCCGCCAACGGCCTGGTGATCGACAAGACGGCGGAGGACTGGCCAGCGAGCATCGCTGCGACCGGCCTTGCCTTGGCGGTGTATCCGGTCGGCGTCGAGCGCGGCTTCATCTCGCGCGCCGCCGCAGTGGAACGAACGCTCGCGACGTTGCGATTCTTCTGGAACAGTCCGCAAGGCCCCGAGCCCGACGCCACCGGCTACCGCGGCTTCTACTATCACTTTCTCGACATGCAGACCGGGCGTCGCGCCTGGCAGTGCGAACTGTCGACGGTCGACAGTGCCTTCCTGCTGGCCGGCGCGCTGACGGCCGCGATGTACTTCGATGCCGATACGGCCGACGAACGCGAGATCCGCGATCTCGGCGATGCGCTCTATCGCCGCGCCGATTGGCAGTGGGTGCAGAACCATGGGGCGACGGTGACGCACGGCTGGAGGCCAGAAAGCGGCTTCCTCGGCTACAGGTGGGAAGGCTACGACGAAGCCCTGCTGCTGTACGTCCTGGGGCTCGGCTCGCCGACCTATCCGCTTCCCGAAGCGAGCTACCCAGCGTGGGCCTCCACGTACCGGTGGGAACGCTGTTACGGACAGGAGTATCTATACGCTGGTCCGCTATTCATCCATCAGCTCTCGCATGTCTGGGTGGACTTCCGCGGGATCCAGGACGCCTTCATGCGCGACAAGGGCATCGACTACTTCGAGAACAGCCGCCGCGCCACCTACGTGCAGCAACAGTACGCGATCGACAATCCGCTCGGCTTCAAAGACTACGCCCCGTGTTGCTGGGGCATCACCGCAAGCGAGGGCCCCGGTCCAGACACCCTCAAGTTAGACGGCATCGAGCGCCGGTTCTTCGACTACGTGGCGCGCGGGGTGCCGTACGGACCCGACGACGGCACCCTCGCACCATGGGCCGTTGTCGCGTCGCTGCCCTTCGCGCCGGAGATCGTGTTGTTCGCTCTTCACCACTGCATTCATCAATTGGCGTTGACGAAGCACAATTCCTACGGGTTCAAAGCATCCTTCAATCCATCTCACCCGGGCGAAGCCGGCAACCCGTATGGCTGGTGGGTCTCGCCGTGGCACTTCGGGATCAACCAGGGGCCCATCATCTTGATGATCGAGAATTATCGCAGCGGCTTGCTGTGGCAGCTGACGCGAAAATGCCAGTACGTCTCGAGCGGTCTTCGGAGAGCAGGGTTCGAGGGCGGGTGGCTATGAGACCGTTGGATCACACGAACGCTACGCAACAGCAGCGGGAAGGCAACGGCCACACCCGAGGAGTGGCCGTCGCGGTCACGGTCGCTACCGCGCGCAACGGTTGCGCGCCGAGGAGCGGCGAACGTTCTTCCTTTCGCGTGACTTTGGCGGTCACAGTCGCCGCTCTCACCGACGACAACTGCGCCGCATTTCGTGCGGCATGCGCGATGCACCAGTACCTGTCCATGCTGACCAAGACCCTGCTCGTTCTCGCCGTCCCGTTCGCCGTCGCCGCGTGCAGCCGCCCCGTGAAGGGCGCCCAGCCCTATGACGACTCTGCCGCCGGCCACCGGGCCGAAGCGGCCGAGCATCAGGCCGACGCCGACAAGACGCTCGCGTATACCGGCTCGAAGGCCTACTACGACAGCGTCCATCGCGATCACAAGGTCGCCGCCAAGGCGCACCTCCGCGCCGCGCAGAAGCTCGAGGCCGAGTACGCCGAGGCCTGCGAGGACCGCGCGCCGGACACGCTCACCGCGTGGCCCGACGTCGCATCGACCGACGAGGTCGACGGGGGCGTCGTGCTCCACTTGACGCCGTCGATGGGCGACGAGGAGGAGGTGCTCACGCATCTCCGCTGCCACCGCGCCGCGCTCGCGCTCGAGGGCTTCGACCGCTTCCCCGACGACCCGCTCGCGCTCGCCGAGCTCGACATCGTCGTCCACGACGAGCCGGGCGGCACCGCTGTGATGCTCGGCGTCGACAGCGGCGACGTCGGGGAGCTTCGCCGTCGCGTCCAGGCGGTCGAGCAGGCCGACTGACATGACCGACCCGGCGTACTGGAAGCGCTACGTCCTCGAGCTCGATCCCGACGAGGTCGAGCGACGTATCGAGGTCGTGCCGGTGCGCTGCGCCGACGAGACGGTCGAGCTCCTCCATCTCGGCAGCCGACGGAGCGATCCGGTGGTGGTCATCTCGCCCGGGTCGGCCGGACACGGCTACGTCTTCGCCGAGCTTGCGTACCGCATTCACGCCCGCGGCTTCACCGTCCTCGTGATGCCGAAGCAGGGCGGGCGCACGATCACCGAGCTGGTCGATCGTCACGACGCGGCGCTCCGAGCGATCGCCACCCGGTGGAACGACAACATCGGCGTCTTCGGCGAGGGACTCGGCGGCTACGTGGTCTTCTACCTCGCGCTCCGCGGTGGCCCGCTGCGCAGCGCGATCTACCAGAACGCGCCGGCGATCCTCGACGAGCCGGCCTTCCGCGCGGCCGTCATGTCTGGGACGGGCTCGAAACGGCGCACCGCCCTGCTTCCCCTGATCCGTGCGGCCGCGCGCGTGTTCCCGCGCATGAAGCTGCCCATCAGCGCCTATCTCGACTTCCGCGACATGGTCGACCCGGTCGAGCCCACCCACGCGGTGGAAGCCCGCCTGATCGAGTCGTACCTCGGCGATCCGCACTTCGATCGCAGGTACCCGCTGGCGGCAATCCTGTCGCTCCTCGACACGCCGCCGCCGCGTCCGCTGGAGACGCTCTCGGTGCCGACGATGTTCATCGTGCCGTCGCGCGGCTTCGCGCCCGAGTACGCGCGCGGGCTGTTCGCGCGTCTTCCGGCGATCGACAAGGAGCTCGTCGAGATCGACGGCAGCGTGTTCTGGATGGTCTCGCACTCCGCGGCCGCCGCCGATCTCATCTGCGGTCGCTTCCAGCGGACGCTGGCAGCGGTGGCGGCGTGAATCGGTCGAGGAGCCTGCGAGCGATCGCTGGGAAGTAGCGGAACAGCGTGTAGACGCGCGGATAGATCACGCGGGCTCGACGGCGGTCGACCGCGCGCCGGATTCGCCGCGCCAGCGCGGCGGGCGTCCCGCTCGGCAGCGAACGCACCGCGCGCGCATCCGGGTAGCCTGCCGTTGCCGTCCGCAGCATCGGCGTGTCGGTCGGCCCCGGATACGCCGTGACGACGTGGACAGCGGTGCCGCGCAACTCCCCGCGCAACGCCTCCGACGCCGCGCCGAGCCCGGCCTTCGCGGCGCAGTAGTCGACCATCCCCGGGCTGGGACCGAGGGCACCCGTCGACGCGACGTTGACGATCGTCCCCGCCCCGCGCGCGAGCATCGCCGGCAAGACCGCACGACAGAGCGCGAGCGGTACGATCAGATCGAGATCGAGGACGTGGCGGGCGTCCGCGGGATCGATGTCGACGAACCGTCCGACTGCAACCGCCCCGGCGTTGTTGACCAGGAGGTCGATCGGCTGCCCGAGGGATGCGACCCAGGCCCGGAGGTCTTTGATCGCGCACAGGTCGACCGCCACGACCCGCGCCGCCGGACCGAGCTCCGCCGCGATCGCCTCGAGCCGTTCGCGGCGGCGGGCCACCAGTGTCACCGCCCACCCGGCGCCGACCAGCTCGCGCGCGAGCGCCTCGCCGATACCGCTCGATGCTCCGGTCACCACCGCATGCCGCATGCACTCTGACGAAGCAACGCCGGTGCCACCGGTCCGGGCCTTGCAGCCTTCCATCGACATGGCGCACTCCACCACCGTTCCTGCACCCCGCCGCGCGTCGATGGATCGCCAGAAGCTCGCCGAGCTCACCAGTTCGACGGGCGCACTGATCGTCGGGATCGGGATCGGCGTCTACCTCGCCGCGCCCCTCGGCGGACTTGCCCTGTGGTTCGTCCTCGTCGGCGTCGCTCTCCACGGCTGGGGCATGTTCGACCGTCACCGCGAGCTCGTCGCCGCGACCGAGACACCGCCCCTCTGGTGGCGCGCACTTTATGCGCTCTGCTGGGTTGGCCTCGCCGCCCTCCTCGTCTATGCGCTCGTCTACTCGAAGTAGCGCGCCAGGTCCTCGAGATCCGTGCGCAGCTTCTTCTGGCGCATCTTGCGGATCGTCTTGTCGCGCACGAGCCACCCGACCGCGCCGACGACGTTCATGTAGAGCGTCGCCGTGATCTTGGTGCGCTTGCCGCCGTCGATCCCTTCGAGCAGATACTCGCCGGTTGCGCGCGCCCCCCGCGGCCCATCGACGAGCCGGAAGCTGATCACGCTGTCCTTCGCGTTGTCGAACTGGACCGTCACGCCGTGCTTCATGGCCCGCGAGTCGAACCAGACCTTGGCGTCTTGTCGGCCACCCGACTTCACGTCGACCCGCTTGATGTCGGTCAGGACGTTCGGCCAGTTGTCGTAGTCGGTCACGAGCGCGTAGACGTGCGCCGGCGAGGCGTCGACCACGATGACGCCCTGGGTCTTGGCGCCGCCGAGCTCGGTCAGCGTCGCCTCCTCGGCCGCCGCGGGCGCAGCCCATGCGACGACGAAGAAGCCCACGAGGACGGTCACGACGCCAAGCGTTTGCCGGATGGTCCACATGCCCTTCGGTCGAGCAAGGACCGGACCACGCCGCTGCTGCGCCTTCTCGGCGCTCACAGGCCGTCGAGTGTGACCACGCTCGTCACGTGTCACTGTGAACGTTACGGCGGCGCGCGTGCGTGTGCATACTCGCGGTCCCGTGCCGGTTCGCCTCCTCTTCCTGACTGCGCTCATCGCGATGGCCTCGTGTCGCGATCGATCGCGCGCCGAGCCCGAGACCCCGAGCGACCTCGCGCGCGCCGAGTTCAACGGCTCGTATCCCGACAACGTGGAGCCGAACGGCGTCGTGCGAGACGTCGAGATCGTCGCGGCGCCGAGCGAGCTGCCACTCGTCGACGGCAAGGCCCTCCAAGTGTGGGCCTACAACGGGCAGGTGCCCGGACCCGTGCTCCGCGTCCGGCTCGGCGAGACCCTCCGCGTCCACTTCACCAACAACCTACCGCAGGAGACGACGATCCACTGGCACGGCGTGCGCCTTCCGAACGCGATGGACGGCGTGCCCGGCGTGACGCAGCCGCCGGTGCCGCCGGGCGGCGAGTTCATCTACGAGTTCACGCCGAAGGACGCCGGCACGTTCTGGTTCCACCCGCACGTGCGGTCGAGCGAACAGGTCGAGCGCGGTCTCTACGGCGTGCTCGTGGTCGAGGAGGCCTCGCCGCCGCCGTACTCGCAGGATCTCGTCTGGGTCCTCGACGACTGGCGCCTCGACGCCTCCGGTCAGATCGATCCCAACTTCAACACGCGCCACGATCTCGCGATGGACGGCCGCTGGGGTGGCGCGATCACGATCAACGGCCGCACCGACACCGTGCTGCGCGTGCGCCCCGGCGAACGCATCCGCCTGCGCCTCCTCAACTCGGCCAACGGCCGTGTCTTCGCGCCCGACTTCGGAGATCTCGACGCGCAGGCGATCGCCGTCGACGGCCTCTACCTGCCGAGCCCCGTGCCCGCGAGCGGCTTCGAGCTCGCGCCCGGCAACCGTCTCGACGTCGACCTCGTCTTCGATCGTAGCTCGAGCGCTCCGCTCGAGATCTGGGATCGCTTCATCGCGCGGCGCCCGAACCGCCTCGCCACCGTCGAGATCGACGGCGACCTCGTCGACACCCCGCGCTTCGCCTCGCCGGCACACGCGCACGTCCCCGCCTGGTCCGGCGCCACCACCATCCCCATCGAGCACACGTTCGTGCTCGACGCGCAGAGCGGCGGCGAGCTCGGCATCCAGTGGACCATCGACGGCGTCGCGTTCGCCGGCCACGACCACGCGATGGCACCCGCGCTCACCCTCGAGCGCGACCGCTTCTACCACCTGAGCTTCTCCAACACCTCGCCGCGCATCCACCCGATCCACCTCCACGGCATGTTCTTCCGCCTCCTCACCCGCAACGGCGCGCCGAGCGGCGAGACCTGGTTCCGCGACACCGTCCTCATCCACCCGCGCGAGCAGATCGACATCGGCCTCGTGCCCACCGAGGCCGGCACCTGGATGATGCACTGCCACATCCTCGAGCACGCCGAGGCCGGGATGATGACGACGATCGCGGTGGCGCCTTGACTCGTCGGGGCCGAAGACGTTCACCCCTGCGGCGTGACCGCCAACAGCGGGCCCGCGCCGCCCGTCAGATTGCGCTATCCTGCCGGAAGGGGAGGCCGCGCCACCGCATGTCGCACGCGTTTGGACCGCGCTGGTCGCTACGTGTCTGAGAACCAGGTGCAGGCTGCAGCTTCGCCCGCCGATCGACTGGACCTCGTCGACCCAGGCGACGAGACCCAACGCAACTTTCGGTATCAGCACGCTTACGGCGTAGTCCTGCTCGTGGCATCCGCGACCGGGCTGCGTGCCTACACCGCGATCTGGTGTGAACATCACGAGGACTTCCTCGCCGAGCTCACAGACGGCCATTTCGACGCTTTCCAGATCAAGACCCGGCGCGTTGATGATGGCCCATGGAAGCTCGGCGACGGGCCACTGCGGGACTCGATCAAGAGGTTCGTCCGTCTGTCGACGCAATTTCCCGGAGCCGTCACCACCTTCAAGTTCGTGTCGAACATCGAGATCTTCGACTCGAACAGCGCTCGTGAGCTGACGAAGTGCCCGCTGCGCCTGTGCGCCGCCGTCAAAGCTGCTGGAGGCCCACCGGACGGGGAATGGGCCGCCGCCTTTGAGTCACTTCGCGCGCACTGTGCGTGTTCGCCGACGGAGTTGGTCGAGGTCCTAGCGAAGCTCGAATTCATCCAGGGTCCGAGCCGAGAGGGGTTCGATGCCGAGGTTGCCCACGGACACGTCGCCAAGCATCCACGTTGCGAACACCTGAGCGCGGCGCAGCTCAGCGCAGTGCGGGACGAGATCATCCAGAAGGTCTTCGCCGCCTCCTCGCTCCAGATCGACAACCCAGAGAAGCACCTGTGCCCCATTGATGCGATCGACCGCCGAAACCCCGCCCTGCTCGCCAAGCGCATCGAGGTCAGCGTCGTGGACGAGGTCCTGCACGAGCAGGGGCGCGCGCCATTTCGCATGCAGCCGACGCGCCGCTACTTGGCGCTCACGGGGACCAAGCAACAGCTCAGCGTCCTCGGGCAGAAGTTCGTGCGCGCCGGTCTCGTCAACCAGCTCGAGACAATGCAAGAGCGCGCGCTCAGCGCTGAGCGCCATCTACTGAGCCAGGCGTATCGCAACGACGCCATCGACAAGGTCATGGACCAGATCGAGTCAGTCGTGAAGGGCGAGTGCGACGAGGCCAAGCTGGCCGCGAGCCTCACCTCACCGGAAGGCTACGGCCCTCTCATGCTCACCGATGTGCATGCCCGACTGCGTCGGCTCGCGCGCGAGGAGCCGGAGCTCGTCGCGTATCAGACTTCGCTCTGTCTTATCGGCGTTGCCGGCTTATTGACGGACGAATGCCGGGTGTGGTGGAGCGATCCGTTCCCGATCGAGGACGACTCGTGAGCCTTCGTCTCATTCGTGCGACCGGGCGACTCGAGCAGAGCGACGCACTCCACATGGCGCGCCTGCTCGTCCTTCTTCGCGCTGTGGGCGGAAAGAAGCTGAAGGCCGTCGACGGCATCACCAAGCTGGTGAAACTCGACTTTCTGCTTCGATACCCTGGATACCTCGAACGAGCCCTGCGCAGCCTGCGCTTGGATCCTGACACGGCACGCGTGCTTCCGCATGAGCGAGACACCATCGAGTCGTCGATGGTGCGCTACCGCTATGGCCCCTGGGACGCTCGCTATCGGCGATGGCTGGCGCTTCTGGAAGCCAAGGGCCTGGTGCGGACAACGGTCGTTGGCCGCACGGTCCAGATCTCGTTGACACCGCAGGGCGTCGACGCCGCCAGCCAACTTGCTGCATCCGACGCGATGCGCGACATCGATCACCGCAGCGCCGTCGTCGCCAAGGCAGTCGGAGGTTTCACGGGCACCAAGCTACGCCAGTTCGTCTACGACGCGTTCCCCGAGCTAACGAGCCTGCGACTCGGCGAGGACATTGCTCCATGAACATCCGCCTGCTGTCCCTGGACCTGGTCTTCAAGCGAGGACCCGAGAGCATCGCCTTCGCCGACTTCAGCTACTACTACGGCGAGATGGGCGCCGGGAAGAGCAGCATCGCTCGCCTCGTGGACTACTGCCTCGGTGCATCGCTTGAGATGACCCCAGCGCTCCAGAGCGAGTTCACGTCGGCGACGCTGAACCTACGGATCGAAGGCACCGACCTGGCTCTTACGCGTACGCGGGACGAAAAGACCACGGTGCGCGCCCGATGGACGCGCGATGGCGCGTTCGATGTCGTCCTCCCAATCAAACATCCCGCAGGCCCCGTCGTACCCGGCACTGATGTCGAGGTGCTCTCCGATCTCGTCTTCCACCTTGCCAGGGTCCACCCGCCGCGCGTGCGCAAGAGCAAATTGGACGAGGACTCGAGCCTCGAACGCCTGAGCCTGCGCGATCTGTGGGCCTTCTGCTATCTCGACCAGGACTCGATGGACAGTTCGTTCTTCCATCTCGACTCAGATGCCAGCCCGTTCCGCCGGCTCAAGAGCCGAGATGTATTCCGCTACGTCGTCGGCTTCCACCACCAACGCGTCGCGGAACTGGAGGGAGAGCTCGAGGAGGTCCGCAGCGAGCGCACGAGCCTCGAAGCCGGCGCAGAGGCGTTGCTAAAGGCGCTCGAGAGAGCCCAGGTAGGCACGGAGATCGACATCGAACGACAGATCGCGGACCTCCGGAACCAAGCCGCCGAGACGAGCACGGAAATCCTTGCTGCCCGCGAACTTCAGGGGCAGCCACAACACGCGATCGAATCTCTGCGCCAGAGGGCGCGCCAGGTCGGCACCGAGCTCGAAAGCAACCTCGTTGCGATAGACGATCTGGAGAAGTCCATCGCCGAGTCACGATCGCACCTCAACGAGCTCGAAATGCTCGCAACGAAGGCGAAGCGAGCAGCCACAGCGGAAGCGCTCCTAGGGACCGTCGCGTTTGCGCGCTGCCCGCGCTGCGCGCAGAACCTTCCGCCCCGGGCAACCGGGTGCTGTTCCCTTTGCGGACAGGAGGAGCAACCGGCGCCAGCGACGTACGACGTCGTCGATGCCGACATCAAGGCGAGGTCCACGGAGCTTCAAGACCTCGTCAGTCGCCGCGAGCAACAGATGCGCAACCTTTCCCGGCGCGTCGCAGATCTCAGGACCGAGAAGGCCCGGATCGATAACGAGCTCAACGAGGCGTCGCGCACGTACGACTCCGCATACCTCTCGCAGGCCCTGATGTTCGAGAGGAGGCGCGCCGCGATCGAGGAGCACATCGCTCGACTCCAGCACCTCAAGACTCTCCCGCAGCAGGTTGATCAGCAACGCCGGCAAGCAGACGCAGTGCGCGTGCGCGAAGATCAGATCAAGCGCGATCTCGTAACGGCTCGGGCTGCAGCCGAGCGCGACAACAAGAATCTGCGCGCGCTGGAGCGACTCTTCGTGGATTGCCTAGTCCAGGCAGAGCTACCCGGTTTCGAGGCCGGGGACGACGTAACAATCTCGCCGAGCGACTTCCTACCTGTGTTTCATCCCGGTGGTGCGGCGGGAGTCGTCACGACAACCTTCGAGAATCTTGGCAGCGGTGGCAAGAAGACTCTTTTCAAGTGCTGCTTTGCGATCGCGTTCCACCGCCTAGCCCGCCAGATCAACGCCCCCCTTCCCTCACTGCTGATTCTCGACTCACCGATGAAGAACATCAGTGAGCGCGAGAACAAGACCCAGTTCGAAGGGTTCCACCGGATGCTCTACCGGCTGGCTGGCACCGAGCTCCAAGGCACGCAGTTCATCGTCATCGACAAGGAGCTGTTCGCTCCGGCGACCACGGACGCGTTCACCTTCAGCGAGCGCCATATGCGCCCCGACGATGGGCCTCTCATCCCATACTACCGAGGGCAGTAGTCGGAGATGTCACACCAAGGGGCCGACCAGTGCAGTGACGAACGAGGCGATCGCGTCGAGATCCTCCTGTTCGGCGGGCGTGGGCGGCGAGTCGTCCTCGGACGCTTCGAGCGCGAGCTCGTGGAAGAACGCGTCGACGATGCGGATGTCCTGTTCGGACACGCCCTCGAGATCGAGGACGCGTGCGAGGGCGTCGTGGCCCTCGAGCACGTGCTCCTGGGTCGGGGTGTCGGCGAAGGGTTCGCGCTCGCCGGTTGGTTCGGTCCAGTCGTCGTTCATGATGCACTCCTGAGGATGTCGCGGGCGACTTCGCGCAACTCGGGCGGGAGGCGCTCGGCGAGGTAAAGGAGCCGCTTGCGGGCGGCCTTGTACTGGGCGGTCGTGAGGCCGGTGCGCTCGAGCACCTCGTCGCGCTCGACGATGCTGTCGGCCCAGCAGAGGAGAATCGCGGCAGCGTCGCCGTCGTCGTCTGCCACCAGGCGGCGGAGCTCGGCGGCGAGGGTCACGATCAAGCCGACCAGGATCAGCGGGCCGGCGTCGTCGGCTGGCGAGGCGTCGAGCACCTCCACCTCGATGCGTATGGCCGCCTCGTCGTTCGCCGCCGTATTCCACGCGACGTGTGGGAAGCGGCGCGCGTGACGCGCGTCGGTCCACGCGCGCCAGCGGATCGCGTTGCGCACGTGATCGAGGAGCGAGCGTCGCGCGGGATCCCAGCGCAGCGTTCCCTTCCATGTGTCGCCGAGCGCGTCCTGCACGAGCTCTCGAGGGTAGAGGTAGTCGATGCGACGCCCCGCCCGGCGCGGAAGCTTCGCCCACTGCCGAGCGAAACGCAGCGCGGCTTGATAGAGCGCCGGCGTTGCCTGCTCGCGGAAGGCGGCCAACACACCGGGCGAGGGCGACGCACCGTCGGTCGGTTCGTCGTCTCTGTGGTCAGCCATGACGATACGAACGCGGTGGTGCTCCGGAACGATCTGTGCTCGTGACGATTGCCAACGAGGCACGCGCTTCGACGGTGTTTGACAGAAGCGGCGTAACCGAGGACGTCACACCGACGGAAAACTGACGGCGCGGTGTAACCAGATCGATCACGTGGGGAGGCGTGGACGGCGAATGCGATCACACAACGCCGATGACGCGGCCGTGCGCGGACCCGACCGCAAATCGCAAGTGCCGAAACCCGAGTCGTCGTCGGACGGTCGCAAATCGCGGCCACAAATCGCGGCACAAATGCGCGGCGCGATCGACGCGCCGCGCGCGCCGTGATCGCGATCGAGAAATGCGATCGCGAGTGTGCCCTCGAGCCTTCTGCGCACGATTAGTCAGTAGAGGCGATCGATGTCAGAGCTGGCCTTCGACAAAGACGGTGAACCGATGGAGCTCGATCCCGAGACCGAGCTCCTGCGCGTGCGGCGGTTCCGGAACCCGGGCATGCGCGGCACGTGCGAGACGGTGCGCGACGACGATGGCGCGCCGCTGTTCGTGTCGCCCGACACGACGTTCCTCGAGCTGAAGAAGATGGTCGGCGGCGTGGCGGGGTACTACCGGCTCGATCAGTGCGACGACCGGCGCAACGCGATCGCCGACGCGCAGCCCGCGTACGTGTCGATCAGCGATGGGCACCGCAACAGCGGCGGGCCGGCGGCGGACGACACGCGCGATGTGGTCATCCGCGAGCTCGTGCGCGCGAACGCCGAGATGTGCCGCACGATGGCGGAGCAGTTCAGCGACGTCATGCGCGCGACGGCTGAGATCCTCCGCGCCGCGGACGGCGCCGGGCTGCCGCGGCGTGAACCGCCACCGACGCCGCCGGTCGTCGAGGAGGAGGACGAGGACGACGAGGCTGACGACGAGGGGGAGATCGATCCTCAGAGCCACGTGTGGTCGCTCATCGAGGAGATGATCCCGACGATCAAGATGTGGATCGCGGCGAAGGTCGCCGAGCGGTCCACTCCGCCGCCCCCGGCGGCGGCGCTGGCC
>JAIOII010001525.1 GCA_019912685.1 Kofleriaceae bacterium | reverse complement strand
ATCGCGAGCGTCGCCTCCGACGGCGCGCCGCCCAGCGCCGCGAAGATCGCGCTGCCGTCGGCGCGCTTCGCCGGGTCGCGCTCGAGGAGCGCCATGCACAGCTCGTCGAGCGCCGGCGAGACCGAGGGCGCGAGCGCGCGGGGGCGCGGCGGGTCCTCGAGCACGCGCTTGCGCATCACCTCCGCCGCGGTGCCCTCGAACGGCCGCCGGTTGGTGAGCGCCTCGTAGAGCATCACGCCGACGGCGTACCAGTCGGTCGCGGCGGTGAGCGGCTGATCGCGCGCCTGCTCCGGCGACATGAACGCGGGCGTGCCGACCGCGGCCTGCTCGTGGGTGTGATCGACGTGCTCCGGATCGGCGCCGCGCACGAGCCCGAAGTCGAGGATGACGACGCGCCCGCGCTCGTCGACCAGCACGTTCGTCGGCTTGAGGTCGCGGTGGATCTTGCCGAGCGCGTGGATCGCGCGGACGCCGTCGGCGAGCTGGAGGAACGTGCGCGCGAGCGTCTCGGGCGCGCGGCGCAGGTGGTCGCGCAGCGGCAGACCGCCGACCAGCTCCATCGAGAAGCTCCACTCGCTGCCGTCGACGAACAGCTCGTACAGCCGCACCAGGTTCGGGTGCGTGACCTCGGCGAGCGCGCGGAACTCGCGCTTGAACCGGTAGAGGTCGCGCCCCGCCGGCCGCGCGAGGAACTTGAGCGCGACCTCGACCCCGAGCGAGAGGTCGAGCGCGCGATGCACGACGCCGTTGCCGCCGGAGCCGAGCGTCTCCATGAGGTGGAAGCGCTCGGACGCCGGCGACGCCCGTCCCCCGGGGTCGCGCCGCTGCATCCCTCCAGTATAGGTCAACCGGTGCGGACGCTGAAGTCGCGCGTCGTGACCAGCGCGTTGTCGACGAGGTCGACCAGGAAGCTGCGCCCCGAGCCGACGCGCCCGTCGAATGCGAGCAGGTACCAGACGTCGAGGGTCCAGCGCTCGTGCTGCGACTCGCACGGCGGCGTCCACGACACCGCCTCGAGGTCGCCGAGGTACGACGGCCGCGAGCCCGTCGACGCGAGCAGCTTCTGGAACTCCGGGCTCTTCGACGCCAGCGCCACCGCCGTCGCCGCGTCCGCCGAGGCGATCGTACGCCGCCACGCCGACGTGAGCCGCGCCCGCCCGACCGTACCCGACGCCGTCACCTCGATCTCGTACGCCTCGTCCGCGGCGAGGGCGTCGAAGTCGGGCACGTCGAACTCCGGGTAGCGGTCGCGCTCGGCGATCTGCTCGAGCCGGTCGTCGAACGCCTCGAGCCCGGCCTCGAGCGTGTCCTCTCCGTAGAACCCGTAGATGCGCAGCGCGAGCGTCGCCGACGGCAGCTTGTGGTCCCAGTCGATGATCGAGATCGCGCCCGCGTACTCGTGGCGGAAGCTCGGCAGCGGCGGCAAGGCAGCCGCCAGCTTCGCCGCCGCCGCCTCGTCCGCGAACAGGCCCTGGTAGGCCACCCGCGGGTGACGGCGTAGCTCCTCTGCTACGAAAGCGCGGAGGTCGTTGGACACGGCGCAGGTTCGATTCTACACGCGTCGTGGGTCACGGGAGCGCGCGCCACAGCGTTTCGAGATCGATCTGGACCCCGGGAACGGACGCCGGCTGGATGACGCCATCGGCGGCCACCACGCGGACGCGGTAATCGTCGCCCAGTGGCTCGCGGTGGATCTCGACGCGGCGGCGCGCGACGTCGACCACCCAGTACTCGTTCACGCCGGCCTCGGCATAGACCGCAGCCATCGCGCGGTCGGTCGCGAGCGACGACTTCGAGACCTCGATCACCAGCGCGGCCGTCGACGGATGACGCGGGAACGCGGCGGCGATCGCCGAGGTCGGCACGATGACGAGATCCGGCTCGGGCTCCGAGCGCGCCAGCGTCAACGGCGCCTGGCTCCGCACGACCCACTGCGTGTCGTCGAGCGCGAGCGAAAACCAGCGGAACAGCTTCGACACCACGACGACGTGCTCGGGCGACTGCGGGCTCATCGCAACGACCACCCCTTCGATCAGCTCGACGCGATCCTTCTCGCCGAGCACGTCCAGCTCCTGCAGGCGGTGATACTCGTCGACCGACATCCGCCACTGCCGATCAGGCGTGATCGCGGCGGCGAGGTCGGGATGCATACCACCAGAGTAGGCGGATGGCTCGCCGGGGGCAAGGCGCGTGGCTCAGGCGCCGCTGGCCAGTGCGGCCTCGAGTCTCTCGATCAACGTGCGCAGCGGCCCGGCGACCAGCTTCATCGCCGCCGGGTTGACGACGAGGCGGCTCGAGACCTCGCCGACGGTGTCGACCAGGACGAGCCCGTTCTGGCGGAGCGTCTCGCCGGTCTGGGTGATGTCGACGATGCGATCGCAGAGGCCGGTCAGCGGCCCGAGCTCGATCGCGCCCGACAGCTTGATGACCTCGGCGGTGCGCCCCTTGCGCCGCAGGTACTCGCGCGTCGTGCGCGGATACTTGGTCGCGTAGCGCACGTGCATCTGGGAGCGCTCGTCGACGGGCGCGTCCGCCCGCTCGGCGACGATCATGCGACAGCGCCCGATGCCGAGGTCGAGCGGCTCGTACAGGTCGCGGCCCTCCTCGTCGAGGACGTCCGACCCGGCGACCCCGATGTCGGCGGCTCCGTGCGCCACGTACGTCGGCACGTCCGAGCTGCGGAGGACGAGCACGCGCAGGGGCCCGCACTCGTGCACCAGGCGGCGGCTGTCGCCGAAGACCGGCGAGAGGTCGTAGCCGGCGCGCGCGAAGATCGCGGCCGCCTCCTCGAGGATGCGCCCCTTGGGCAGGGCGAGCCGCAGCTCCGTCGTGCTCATGCTTTGACTCGCTTGATCTTGGCCCCGACGCCGCGGAGCTTCTTCTCGATCGCCTCGTACCCGCGGTCGAGGTGGTAGACGCGCAGCACCTCGGTCTTGCCGCTGGCGACGAGCCCGGCGATGACGAGGCTCGCCGACGCGCGCAGGTCGGTCGCCATCACGGGGGCGCCGGTGAGCTTCCTGGGCCCGCGGATGACGGCGACGCGCCCGTCGGTGTGGATGTCGGCGCCCATGCGCGCGAGCTCCGGCACGTGCATGAACCGGTTCTCGAAGATCGTCTCCTTGATCATGCTCTCGCCGCGCGCCTGCGTCGCCATCATCATGAACTGCGCCTGCATGTCGGTCGGGAAGCCGGGGTGCGGCTGCGTCGTGATGTCGACGGGGCGCAGGTCGCCGCCGCCGCGCACGCGCACGCCGCCGCGCTCGACGGTCACCGTGACGCCGGCGCCGCGCAGCTTGGCGAGCATCGCGTCCATGTGCTCGGCCTGCGCGCCCTCGAGCAGGACGTCGCCGCGCGTGACCGCCGCGGCGACGGCGAAGGTGCCGGCCTCGATGCGGTCGGCGATGATCGTGTGCTCGACCGGCTGCAGCTCGTCGACGCCGTCGATCGTGATGATCGCCGTGCCCGCGCCCTGGACGCGCGCGCCCATCTTGTTGAGGAGGAGCGCCAGGTCCTCGACCTCGGGCTCGCGCGCGGCGTTCTCGATCACCGTGCGCCCCTTGGCGAGCGCCGCCGCCATCATCAGGTTCTCGCAGCCGGTGACCGTCGGCATGTCGAGCACGATCGTCGCGCCGCGCAGCCGCTTGCACTCGACGTCGACGTAGCCGTGGTCGAGGTGGATCTTGGCGCCCATCGCCTCCAGCCCGCGGAGGTGCTGGTCGATCGGCCGCGTGCCGATGGCGCACCCGCCCGGCTGCGACACGCGCGCCTTGCCGAAGCGCGCGACCAGCGGCCCGAGCACGAGCACGCTCGCGCGCATCGTCTTCACCAGCTCGTACGGCGCCTCGAGCTTGAGCTTCCGGCCGTGCGGCGGGTGCACGACCATCGTCTTCTTGCCGTCGACCTCGCCGCCGAGCCGCCGGAGCAGCTTGGCCATCGTGGCGACGTCCTGCAGCTGCGGCACGTTCTTGAACGTCGACGGCCCGCTCGGGAGGATCGACGCCGCGAGGATGGGCAGCGCGGCGTTCTTGGCGCCCGAGATGGAAATCGAGCCGACCAGGCGGCCGCCTCCTTCGACGACGATCTTGTCCATGCGGGCGGTCCTTCGGTTAGCACGTTTCCGTGCCTGGTTGAAACGCCGCACACCGCCCGCGCAATCCGTTGACTCCGTTCCGTCGCTGCCATAAAGCCGAGCCATGCTCAGCCGCCGCGCTCTCCCCCTCGTCGCGCTCGCCCTCCTGCTCGTCGCCTGCGGCGGCGGCCAGGCCAAGGTCGCGCGTACGGCCCAGTACAAGACCGACGCCAACACCGTCTTCAAGGCCGTCGTCGACGCCACCGGCCAGAAGCACAAGGTGGAGCGCGCCGACGCGCCGTCGCTCATGCTCGTGACCGTCCCGCGCTGGTACGAGGCCGACGGCACCTACGCGCCGATGGACGCGTCGGGCGAGGGCGCCATGCTCCAGGACAAGGCCATCCTGCTCATGTACGAGGTCCGCGTCGTCCAGGGCGCGGCCGACGGGACGTTCCAGGTGAACGTCATCCCGCACATCCGCCAGAAGCGCTCCGGCTACGCCGCGCTCGTCGACCTCGCGCCCGACGACATGGCGGTCCCGGGCTGGGTCCACGGCAAGACCGACCTGCTCTACGAGACCATCTACGCCAGCCTGAAGACCTACGCGGTCACGCCCCCCGGCGCCTGATCGTCCGATCGTCCCGAGCGAGGCCTCGCGCTAGCGAGGCCGAGTCGAAGGACCCGCTCCGTCAGCGGCAACCGCCGAGCACGCCCTTCTGGAGCGTTCCCGGATCCGTCGGGATCTCGGGCAGGGGGCTGCTGACGTCCCGGGCGGCGCGCTCGTCGAGCTCCGGCAGGTCGTCCTCGGCGGCGTCCCGGCCGAGGGCGACCACGCCGCTGATCGCGCCCACGACCAGCAGCGGTCCGCCGAACATCACCATGGCCATGCCGCCCGCGTAACAGCGATCGTCCGGCCCGGTCCTCTCGCACCACTGGTTGTTCGCCACGAGCATCGCCGTCGCGCCGAGCGTCGCGTCGGCGATCGCGGACGCGGTCGCCGGGCGATTCACGAGCCCGCTGCACCCGCTCCCCAGGAGGCAAACGGCGGAGATCGCGGCGACGGCACGCATGCCCGTGACGTCTGCAACGCCGGGGCCACGGCCCGACCAGCGACGGGTCGCACGCTTGCGCTGCTGACCCCGTCGAGAATCCGCCAGCTCGGGCGATTCCTCGACGGCGCTCGAACTTTTTTCGCCCCGACACGCAACCGCCGAGCGGTGCCTCCGACAACGACGTCCACACAAGCCAGGAGTACGTCGTGGACGACCAGAACCCCTCGAACCCCAAGGCCGGCGCCGCGAACGGCGCGCGCGCCGTCGACGACTTCCGCATCCGGGTCCTGACCGAGCTGCCAGATCCTGCCATGCGCGCGCTCGCCGAGCGCGTCCAGGTGCTCGCCGCGGACCGCGTCTCCGTGCTCGTCTGCGGCGAGAGCGGCGTGGGCAAGGAGATCGTCGCCCGCGCGCTCCACCACCTCTCGCCGCGCGCGCGCGGGCCGTGGCTCCCCGTCAACTGCGGCGCGATCCCGGCCGGCCTCATCGAGACCGAGCTCTTCGGTCACGAGCGCGGCGCGTTCTCCGGCGCGTCGGCGGCGAAGCAGGGCCTCATCGAGGCCGCCCACGGCGGCACGATCTTCCTCGACGAGATCGGCGAGCTCCCGCTGGAGCTGCAGACGCGCCTCCTCCGTTTCATGGAGGACCGCGCGGTCCGTCGCGTCGGTGCCGTGTGCGCGCGCCCGGTCGACGTGCGCGTCGTCGCGGCGACGAACCGCGACCTCGCCGCCGACGCGCAAGCGCGCCGCTTCCGCTCCGATCTCTACTTCCGCCTCCACGGCGCGATGCTGACCGTCCCGCCGCTGCGCGACCGCCTCGCCGACATCCCCGTGCTCGCGCAGCACCTGCTCGACCGCGCGCGCGACGAGCGCAACCTGCCACGCATCGCGCTCTCGGAGCCTGCGCTCGCGGCGCTCGTCGCCAACCCGTGGCCGGGCAACGTGCGCGAGCTCGAGCACGCGATGGAGCTCCTCTCCATCACCGCCCATGGCGCCGAGGTCCAGCTCGAGCACCTGGCGGACTCCATCCTCGACACCGCGTCCCTCGTGCCCATCGGACTCGCGTCGCGCCGCTCGGCCCGCAAGCGCAGCGCGCGCCTCGCACGCGGCAGCGAGAGCCCGAGCCCCTTCCGGCCGATCGCCGAGGAGATCGCCGAGCTCGAGGAGCGGCGCATGCGCGAAGCGCTCGTCGCGACCGGCTGGATCCAGCTCCGCGCCGCGCGTCTCCTGCGGATGTCGCGCCGGACTTTCGTAACGAAGATGAAGGTCTACGGCATTCGCCGCCCGTGATCGGCAGTGCGGGATTCGGCGCACTTCTGCGCCGAACGTAGTCAGCCCCTGTACCCATCGATATCACCCGAAGACGGTGATTCGACCTAGCCAGTGAGAATTGCGGCGCTTCTTCCGCCGCGACTCCTGGTCTCGGTCTTGCTCATCGCCTTGGCTCGTTGCCCGGAGGACGCTTCATGCGATTCGCTCATGTCTCCACTGCATTCCTTCTCGCGGGCGCGCTCGCGTCACTGACCGCCTGCTGGTCCGAATCCGTCGAGGTGAGTCGCAAGGATTGCGAGCGCCTTCGCGACCACCTGGTCGAGCTGCGCATGCAATCCGTCACGGCGGACCACGACCAGCACCTCATCGCCATCCGCTCCTCCCTCGACGAGGACTTCGTCACGACCTGCGTCGACGGCGCGCGCGCCTCCTACATCGAGTGCGCCCTCGCCGCCGCCGACTCCGACGGGCTCGGTGCCTGCGCCGAGCCCACGCCGCCCCCGACGACCGCCACGGCTCCCTGAGCTGTCTCCTCACACACCGAGGCGCACATGCGAACCCACGATCGCCGCACCCGCACCCGCACCCGTACCGCCTTCGTCCGCACCCTCGCCGGGCTGCTCGCCGTCACCATGGTCAGCCCGCTCTGGGCGGCGCCCGGTGACATCACCCAAGTTCCGGCGCCGATGCTCGGCTCCGATCCGCCCGAGGCGAAGGACATCCCCGACGGCGACGCGTCCGTGTCGACGCAGACGGGTGCGCTCCAGTACTCGTTCCCGATCGAGGTGCCGCCCGGGCGTCTCGGCATGCAGCCGCGGCTCGCGCTGAGCTACTCGTCGCAGGGCGCGACGTACGGCGGCGTCGCGTCGGGCTGGTCGCTGTCGATTCCGGAGATCCGCCTCGACACGTCCGAGTCGCTGCTGAAGCAGAAGTACTGGGCCGGTCTCTCCGCGGATCCGTGGTTTCGCGAGCGCTACATCAGCACGCTCTCCGGCTCGCGCCCGCTCGTGCCGGTGACCGAGTCGTTCCCGCTCGAGAGCGGCGTGTACCAGGCGTTCCGGGCGCAGAACGACAGCGGCTGGATCCGGTACGAGCGCATGAAGTCCGGTGAACCGTATCTCTGGCGCGCGCGCACGCCCGAGGGGATCACTCACTACTTCGGCGACACCAGTCTCGGTGGATGGTCTCCGAACGTGGTGCCGCTGACCCGGTCCGTCGACGCGTTCGGCAACACCATCGAGTACATCTGGCAGGGCTACCAGCTCTCCCAGATTCGCTACACGTCGAATCCGGCGGTGGGGCTCAAGGAGTTCGCGCGCATCGAGTTCGAGTACGCGCCGCTGGAGCTCTGCGGCGGTCGGATCCCGGTGGGCGCGCAGGAGGATCGCCGCCTCGACTGGATCGACGGCGAGCGGCGGCTGACGAAGATCCGGGCGCTCGCGTTGCACCCGACGAACGCCACCGTCGAGCACACGCGCGAGTACACGCTCGGATACGATATGGCGGCGCTCGCCTGCAACGCCCGCCACGCGCCGGTGCGATTGCTCACGTCGATCCAGCAGAGCGCATGGGGCACGAACGCGCCGATCGTCGCGCTGCCGCCGGTGACGTTCTCGTACAACCGGCTCGAGCGAACC
Source organism: Kofleriaceae bacterium (assembly GCA_019912685.1). GTDB lineage: Bacteria > Myxococcota_A > Polyangia > Haliangiales > Haliangiaceae > UBA2376. Next base: position 2,475 of record JAIOII010001525.1, on the reverse strand, counting down.
TTCGACGACACCACCTTTACGAGCTCGTCCCCGCCGTGGCTGAACTTCGCGCGGAGCGACAGCGTCAGCACCGGAGAGCGCAGCGCGAACGAGTGGCCGTCGATCCGGGAGATGATGCTCGACTTCGACGGCGACGGGCTCGTCGATCGCATCGCGCTCGTGCCCGACGCGAACGAGTGCAGGTTCCACTGGCAGAAGAACCTCGGACGGAACACCGCCGGCGGGTTCAACTTCGGCATCCCCGTCGAACAGACGATGCCGCGGCTGCCATGGGCGAACGGGACGCGCGGGCCCGACGAGTCGTGCACGCTGAACTACCAGTTCACCAAGCGCGGCAACATCCTGGATCCGGTCGGCCCCTGCGAGGTGAACAACGGGACCTACCTCGCGTATCGCTGGACGGACATCACCGGGGATGGGCTCGTCGATCTGGTCGCGGCGATCCACCACGACGCGCACTACGATCCGAACACCGACAACGACCCGAGCTTCTTCCAGCGACTCAGGGTGGCCGGATGGGGAAGCTGCTCGGGCGATGGCGGTTCGTGCCCGGTGCCGAGCTCGGCGTGCGTCCACGACGCGCTCGTCTGCGAGCCGGACGAGGGCTGCAGGCTCCACCATCCGTCGCTCTCGACGTGCCTGTCCGAGGCGCCGGTGGTGACCTGCGATCGCCTGATGAAGGGCATGGACCAGCACGGTCCCACCGACGCCGACCAGAACGAGATCGGCCCCATCTGGCCGGACGGGCACACGCCGCCATCGGGGAACTGCTCCGAGAAGAAGGAGCACCTTCGTTGCGATCGCTTCCCGTGGTTCGTTCACGAGAACGTCGGCGGTGCCCTCGAACCGCAAGGCGAGGTGAAGTACCAGCCCATCCCGCTGGAGTCGGATTCCGGTGACTCGTCGATCGGTGGCGGCGGCTCGTACTCGTCGACCGCGCATGCGCTTCAGGACATGGATGGGGACGGCTACATGGACGTGGTCGTTCGCGGCAAGCCACTCGAAGGCAACGCCGGTTATCCACCGATCTGGTGGCTCGTCTTTCGCGGCGACGGTTCCGGCGGGTTCCATGTCGACGACTCCGGTTACCCGTACCTCTGGTACGTGCCGGAGAACGCGCACATCAACGGTGCGTGCCCGGCCACGGCCGGCAGCCTGTGCGCCACGCCTCCCGCGTCGGCCACCGACGGGACGGTGTCGGGCTACTCGTCGCTCGTCGATCTCAACGGCGACGGTGCCGTCGACTACGCGTGGTCGCTCGGCTCGAACCTCGAGACCGACGGCTTCTGGAACAACGGCCTCAGCTTCAGCGGCCATGGCCCCGGCTCTCCGCCGCAAGGCGACTACGTCGGGGCCGGGCTCCTGTCGCGCTCGTGGGTGCACGCGACGGAGCGCGTCGAACCCTGGGACACGCCCGCCAACTGGCTCATCACCGGCTGGCGCCGGAGCCACTCTCACCTCGTCGACGTCGACGATGACGGTCGACCCGACCTCATCGAATCGCCGCTGACGAACTACACGACCACGCCGTGGCCCACGTCGCTGCGCTTCAACGACGGTGGAACCTTCCTCGCGCCGCTCGATCTGAACCAGCTGCCGAATCTCCAGTCCGGGCTCATGCAGCGGACGGAGGCGACGGGCTACCTCGGCGACACGCACTGGTCGGTGAAGTGGGACCTCGTCGACATGGACGGAGACGGGCTCCCCGAGCAGTGGAAGTTCCCGCTCGACGAGTACCAGAACATCGCTGTCCGGCGAGACACGGACACGCAGCCACTCCGGCTGCTGAAGCGAATCGACAACGGTCGCGGCGGCGCGGTCGAGGTCGTCTACGCGTCGACGAACGATCCCGGCGACACCGTCACGCAGGATGCGTCGGTGCGCAAGGCGCTGCCGCGCACCCAGTGGGTCGTGGAGTCGCTCGCCATCCGCGACCTGTGGGAGGACACATCGACGACGGCTTACAAGTACGAGCTCCCGGTCTGGAAGGCCGACGAGCGCGGCCGCTTCGGCTTCCGCGGCTTCGAGCGAGTTCGCACGTACGCGCCGTCGAACGCGCTCACGATCGACGACTACGACTACGCGGTCGACTGGAGCGGCCGGCTCGCGCGGTCGCGCACCTTCTCGCAGGACGACTACACGAACCCGAAGAGCATCGCCGAGACGGACTGGGATCCGCGCACGCTCTTCGCCGGAGCGATCACGACATACCACGCCATCCGCGAACGGAAGTGGACCTGCAACAACGGGCAGAGCGAGGCCTCGTGCATGGCATCGAACGTGGGGCGGGTCGAGACGATCACGGAGCTCGAGCCGCTCCCTCTCGCCTCGCCGCTGTCCTGCGCGCCAGCAACGTGAGTGCCTGAGGACGTCGTAATCACCTAGCACCGTGCTCTCGCCAACCGCTGACGGAGGTCAGCAGAAGCGGAGACACGATGCCGAAGAAGAAGAAACCAGGGGTGGGAGGACGGGAGG
>JAIOII010001524.1 GCA_019912685.1 Kofleriaceae bacterium | reverse complement strand
TCGCCCGACGGCACGAGGCCGGTCGTCGGCGACACCTTGCCGGGCGCGACGCGTCCGCGCGGGCGCTGGCGCGGGCCGATGGTGAGCGGCGCACGACCGATGCGCTGCGTCCGGGCGCCGTCCGGATCGTGGGCGCGCTCGGCCTGGACCTCCTCGGTCGCCAGCGCGAGCGCGCGACGCCAGTCGTGTCCGGCGGCGAGGAGCCGCAACGCGCGACGCTCGATCTCTCGATCGCGCTCCTCGTGATCGCTCTGCCCGCGGCGCCGTCGCCCGTGATCGCTCATCCGATCGCCTCGTGCTCAAGATACGCGGCTCGCGCGCAGGATCTCCCTGGATCGCGCGTGATCCTCGACGGAGATCACGCGCACGCGCCGACGCGTCGGCGCGGCCTTCACACCGCGACGGTGAGTCACGACGGCAAGCGTCGGCATCATCGAGTCGTGGACGATGAGCGATCACCAGCAGGCGGTGAAGCGCGCGGACCGATGGCAATCGCCCGACGAGTGCTGCTCGCCGTGTCGCGGAGCACGCTGCCGACGAGCGAAGGACGTGGAGCGGATAGACGCCTCACGAACGACATCGCGAAGACGCGCGGCTTCACCGCAGCCATGCAGTCACGATCGCTACGACGAGCAGACGCAGCGCGCGCGCGATCCGGTCGCCGTCGCCGGCTTCCGCGAGACGCTCGCCGCGATCGACGGCGCCGCGACCGGGCTCGGCGCGGGCGAGCCCCCCGAGCGCGGCTACCACGAGACGATCACGCGCGTCTGGCTCGTCCTCGTCGCCGCCGCGCGCGCGACGCCTGCACCGATTCGCGCGCGTTCATCGCCGCGGAGCTGCCGCCGCTCCCTGATGCGAGCGCCAGCGCGTGTGAGCCGGCGCACCGTGCGCACGACCTGCGCGGCCGCCCCCTGCGACCTGGCCCCGACGTTGCAGCTCGTGGTCACGAGGTGTGGTGCATGCGGACGAACCATCTCGCTCTCATGATCCGCGCGAGCGCTCGACAGTACGCCCGCAAGACGGCCATGCGGCACAAGGTCGGTGACGCATGGTGTTCGATCTCGTACGCCGAGCTGGGCGATCGGGTTCGAACGGCGGCCAGGGCGCTCCTCGAGCTCGGGATCCGGCCAGGCGACAAGGTCGGCATCTTCTCCCCGAACCGGCCGGAGTGGGCGATCGCCGACTTCGCCATCCTGAGCATCGGCGCCGTCTCGGTCGCGATCTACGCGACCGAGACGACGAAGGGCGCCGAGTACATCGCGCGCGATGCCGAGGTCCGGCTCGTCTTCGTCGGCGGGCAAGCGCAATACGACAAGGTGAAGTCGTTCATCGCCGCGAACGAGCGGCTCGAGACGATCGTCGCGTTCGACGACGAGGTCGCCATCGAGGGCGACGACTCGGTTCACCTCGTCGACTTCATGGAGCGTGGGCGGGTCTCGACCAAGGATCGCGAGGTCGACGCGTGTCTCGAACGCGCCACCGCGGACGACGTCGCGGCGTTGATCTACACCTCGGGAACCACCGGTGTTCCCAAGGGCGCGATCCTCACCCACGCCAACTTCTTCCACCAGTTCTCCGCCGTCGACGAGCGCTTCGTGGTGAGGTCCTCCGACCGGAGCCTGTGCTTCCTGCCCCTCAGCCACGCCTACGAGAGGTGCTGGTCGTTCTACGTATTCAGGCACGGAGCGGAGAACAACTACATCTCCGATCCCAAGCGCGTCGTCGAATACCTGGCCGAGGTGAAGCCGACGCTCATGGTGAGCGTCCCCCGCCTCTACGAGAAGATCTACGCCGCCGCCCACGCACGACTCGAGACGACCTCGCCGATCAAGCGGCGGCTCTTCGCGTGGGCCCTCAGGACCGGCACGCGTTACCACCAGAAGAAGCACGCCGGGCAGGCCGTCGGACCGGTGCTCGCCGCCGAGTACGCCGTTGCGAACCGACTCGTGCTCGCCAGGCTCCGCGACCTCGTGGGCGGCCCCAAGAACTTCCTTTCGGCCGGAGGGGCACCGCTCTCCCAGGAGGTCGAGGAGTTCTTCTTCGCGGCCGGGCTCCTGATCTGCCAGGGGTACGGGCTCACCGAGACCGCGCCGATGATCAGCTGCAACGCCCCCGGTGCGTTCCGATTCGGCACCGCGGGCAGGCCGGTCCGCGACGTGGAGGTGCGGATCGGGGACCAAGGCGAGATCCTCGTCCGTGGACCCAATGTCATGAAGGGCTACTACAACCAGCCCGAGGAGACACGCCGCGCGTTCGTCGATGGCTGGTTCAAGACCGGTGACGTGGGCGAGCTCGACGCGGATGGGTTCTTGCGCGTCACCGATCGGATCAAGGACCTCATCATCACGGACAACGGCGAGAACGTCGCGCCCCAGCACGTCGAGACCGTGCTGAAGCTCGACCCCTACACCGAGCACGTCGTCGCGCTCGGCGACAGGCGGAAGTTCCTCACGGCGATCATCGTGCCGCAGTTTCCAGCGCTGGAAGCGTACGCCCGATCCCACGCCATCGCGTTCTCCTCGCGCGACGAGCTGGTCCGCAGGCCCGAGGTCCACGACTTCTACCGCGCCCGCATCGAGAAGCTGTCCGCGGACCTCGCGCCGTACGAGCGGATCAAGGAGTTCACGTTGCTCGACCACGACCTGACGGAGGAGGGTGGCGAGCTCACGCCCACCCAGAAGGTCAAGCGGAAGGCGATCGTTGCCAAGTACGCCGACGTCATCGACGAGATGTATCGCGGCTGACGGTGAACACGACGGTGAGCGTCGCCAGGCACCTTGCCCGTCTGGACGGCGCTACTCGCAGAGGACCAAGGCCTCGTCGGCGAGCCGGCAGGCCCGCGGCTCCCAGCGATCGCGCTCCGTGAGCACGACGCATTCACACGGCGGGGATGGCCCCACGCCGCCTTCGAAGCCGAGGAACGAAGGAGCAGAGCCATCGACCCAACGCCAGTCGCAGTCTTCCGCGGTGAGACCGATCCAGACCTCGAAGGGTTCGCCTCGCGCGATCGCAGCCACGACGGCGCTCTGCTCCTGTTCGGATTCGAGCACGACGAGGTCGAGTCCCTGTTGCTGGCACAAGGCCCGCGCGTCATCCCAGGTGTACAGCGCGTCGCAGAACCGGTAGACCTCGGCCCCCACGACCAGAGGAGCGCATGCGGCGTCGCCCCCTGCATCGGCGTCCTCCATCGCCCCGTCGCCCGAACCGCAGCTCGGGCAAGCGCACGCGGTGAGGACAAGGGACGCAGCGGTCGCGGATCTCGTGGCGGGCATCGCGCAAACCTCGCTAGTTCGCATCCAGCGGCAAGACGAAGACCCCCTGGCTGAGCACGAGATCGGGAGCATCGCTTCCATAGGGAGCCTGATCCAGCGGCGCCCAGAACGTTCCGCGCACGACGGTTTCGTCTATCGAGACGATCTTGATGGCACACGCCGGCTCCGGCAGCGGTGGTGTCGTGCTCCGGAGACTGAACCACGGCGTCGCCTCCACGTTGTAGTAGATGCTCGTCGAGTCGGGCCAGCCGAGGCACTCGTAGACTCCCGGCACGAGCTGGTCGGATCCGGGCTCCGATTCCATCGTGACGAGCCCGTTCTGGTCAGCGTCGAGCCATAGCTCCAGGAATGACGACATGCTGACATCCCAGGCACCACATCCAACGTGGAGATCGTCCCCGGTCCGCTCGGCGATCACGCGGTCGTCGGGCAGATCGACCAGCACACCATCGACGAGCACCTGGCACGTGCCGAGGGGCAGCGCCAGCACGTCGCTGTCCGCGACGAACCCGTCGTCCGATGGTCGCCCGTCCCGTCCCGGCCCTGCGTCACTCGCCGCGCCCCCATCCGATGAACACGCGGACAACCACGCCAGGAGCAACCCCAGCGCATGCTCGGCTCGCCCGCACCGCATCAGTCCAAGGTATCACGCCGGCGCATCACGGCGCCCGAGACGCACGAGCTCCGAGCCCCGATCGATGGTCGGTTGACTGGCTCCGGAGGAGGGTTTCGAACCCTGGCGGGACCGCGCGGAACCATCAACGACCGCGCAGCCTTGCAGCGATTCCGCAGGGTTCGAACCTCACGTCATCCGGCTTGGTCGGCTGTCGTCCGCCTTTATCTGGGAGACCGTGGCAACGTTTTGCCACGGCGAAAGGTGGTCCGCGGCTTCCCCGCTGGGAGAGGTGCGCGCCCTCGTTGCCGTCTAGCATCACGAACGAGCTCCACCGTGGGCCTTCTGCGCGCGTTCGATCACCGCAAGGAGGTCTTCTTCACCTGCGAAGCGTTCGACGGCCTTGAGGGCTCGAACTGAGATCTCATCCTTGAGGTCTGCCGCGTGGTGCTCGAAAAGATAGGCGACGGCAAGGATCCCGTCGCGCACACGGGCCGCGCTGATTCCTTCGAGCGCGACGCGATCAAGAGCGTCGAGAAGCTGAGGTGCGCGGTCGGGATGGTCGTGATACAGGCCGGCGATTCGCTGTGACATCTCGGCGGTGATCGATCCCGACGTGAACCACTGCCGTGTGAGTGGCGCCACCAGCAATCGATCCGCTCCGACCCTCCGAACGAGATCCATCGCCGCCACACGTTCCTCACTCGACGTGTCTTCAAACGCTGCGATCTCCGCGAGACGCCCAACGACCTTCTCGGAAACGTCCACCTTGTTGTCCACCATGTACGCGATCCGATCGCGCGCCACAGTCCTCCGTGCCGGCACGACGGAGCCGAGGAGATCGAGAAGCGTATCCGCGCCGTACAAGCGCTTCTCCGCGCGGGCTTCCGGTGAATCCATTCCTCTCTCTCGGGGCGTTTCCTCATCAACGCCTTCGTCGTCATCATCGTCGATGAATCGCCCCGGCCGCCAGCCAGCGCGGTAACGGACGGCCGTGTCCAGTGCAACGGCGTCTCTTTCGTCGAGCTGCATGCTCTCCCGCCCGGCATGCAAAACGTCCACCCGTTGCACGAGAAGATCCTCACCGAGTAGATCCGTGAGGTACTCCCAGGCAAGCGTGTGCTCGTGTTTCTGTGCCACGTTGCCCAGCCCGAAGCCTGTTCGGTCTCCGAGGCCACTGCGCAACAGACGAAGGAAGAAGCGGTCGTTCGTCGCCCACGTCTTCGCGAGACGTGGAACTGCATCCGACCCGTCGTCCACGTGTTGGAGAAGGTGAAGCAGGTCGCGTTCCCCTGCGAGCGCATCCGCGGTCGCGCGAACTGTCTGCGCTTGCAGTTCCTCGGCGAGTCCGCCCGCAACGGCCGGCGACACCAGTCGCTCCTCCGTTCGGTCCCGTCGAGCGATCAAGTCAGCCAGTCGGTACCGTTCGGAGAACGTGTTCAGCCGGCCGAACACGTTCCTTGCGATAGCCTCGCGCTCCTGCTCATCCTTCACCCGGCGAAGCAGTCGAAGCGCGATGCGCGTGACAGCCATGGATGAGCCAAAGTCGGCGAAGCCGGCGCGGCCTTCCCGCAGCCTCGGGTACTGCTCGAAGACGACGACGAGCGCGGGCTCGACCACCGACGCTGGGAAATCGTCCTCGTAATCCTCCAGGCGCGACAGTACGTGCTCGACCATCGTGGGGTCGTAGCTCGCGAGCGCTGCCCTCAACGCCTCCTCGTTACCCAGCTTCTCGTAGATGTCGTGGACAACCTGTCCTTGTAGAAGCTCGGGGGGAAGGCTCTTCTCGAAGTAGAACTGGAGGATGTCGGGGTGGGCGAGGCGACGTGCTTTGCGCCACTGCTTCAGCCAATTCGCGCCGAACTGGTGATTGTCGATGAACCGCCTGCACGGGGGAAACACGCGAGAGAGGAACTGCTGGATAGCAGATCGGTGTTCTCCTGCTGCTTTGAGTAGCTCCTCGAATTGAGCCTGGTCCTGCTGGGCTCTGTGCGCCGCTCGGAACGTCCGCTCCTCGCTCGCGGTCAGGAGATCCCTCGATGAGTAGAGCTTCGACCAGACATCCGGTACCAGACTCCGCACGGCCTCGACGGCGAGAACGTCGGCGATGGCGATCTCATCGCCGATGACCGACAGCGCGACCGGGATCGCGTTCGTGTAGCGACGGACGTCGCGCGGCGTCTCGAACAAGGGCCGTACGGCCAAGTTGAAGAGATTTGTCCACTCTGCTTGGTCGAACGGACCATGCTTGCGGTTCCCTACCGCGGTCTGGATCTCGGAGAGTAGGAATTTCGCCAGGTCCGGCTCTCGGAGTACCGGCACGTCGAACGTCACCTGGAGGATCTTCTCCAGGTAGGCACGGCCCTCTCCTTCTGTCTCGCCAAGCGCGGCCTCGACACGCGGCCGATCGAAGGCGAGCAGGTAGGTCGTGTTCGGGAAGTCCGCGGTCAAGCGGACTAGCTTGAACAGCTCGCGGATGTCGGCCTTGGGTAGTCGGTCCAGGTCATCGACGATGACAAGAAGGCGTTTGCCCTGTTCCTCCAGCAGTTGGGTGATCGCCTTGCGCTGCGACATCACGCTGGTGGGGAGCGCTCCTCCTTGCCTCTTCAAGACCTCGCCGCTCGCCTTGACTGCGCCCGCTACTCGTTCGGCCCACTTGCCGATGAAGGGGACCGCGCTCAACGGGGATAGCGCCTCGCTGTACCCCATCAACTTCTCGCCGGCTTCCTGGAGCTTCTTGTCAGTGGACTCGTGAAGTTGTGCAGCGATCTCGTGGAAGAAGTGGGCTGCGAGCTGCTCGGTACCCGAGAACAACCACGGATTGAACTTGAGGACGGCTACGTCTTGGTGTTCAGCCATGGCCTCCTCGACCATGGACAGGATCGAGGTCTTGCCACTGCCCCATGCTCCAACCAAGCCGAGCACGAAGCTATCGTTCTTTGGGAGCGCGAGCACCTGGGTGACGAGTGCGTCGGCGAACGAGGCGCGCTGAAACCTGTCGTCCTTGCGGCCTGGAATTGGACGGTCGGCGCTGAAGGACCATGCCTCCGCTTCGGGCTTTGCCTGGTCGGCCATGACGGGGTGAGCCTATCAACGACGACCGACACGAGTGGGACGGAGATCTCGCCATCTCGGTCGTTGTAGGGTCGTCAGACCAAGTTGGCGGAAGACCTACCGATCGAGTACGAGCTACTCAAGAACGTGGTGGCGCTCAACCTGAAGGTGCTCGACACCGAGGTCGAGCACTTCGAGGGACAACGCGCACGTCAAGATCGTGATGCAGGACGTGGACCCCGAAGCGGATCCGGACGAGGACGACGACTCCAACGTGATCGAGTCCTGCGCGTTCGGTCTGATCTACGCCCTCGGGGTGCTGTCCTTCGCCGACGCGCGGCCAAGGGGGCGTCTCGGACATGCACTACCTCGAGAAGGACGAGTGGCGGGTTGGCGACATGCTCCGTCACCTCCGGTTCGAGCGCGGCCGGCTCCACTTCTACGCCGTTACGTGCGAGGCCGATGCCTCAAGACGACCATCGAGATCGACTGGGACGGCAAGATCACGCTGGAGACCGTGAACCGCGGCGAGGCCGCGACGAGGTGGGTCGCGAAGCTCCAAGGCAAGAAGGTGATCGGCCTTGGGTGACGCGATTCGTCGCCTGGTACAACCACGAGCACCAGCACAGCGGCATCGGTTTCGTCGCGCCCGCCGACCGTCACGCCGGCGACGATCTCGCGATCCTCTCCGCTCGCCGCGAGACGTACGCGCGAGCTCGGCAACGTCACCCTGAGCGCTGGGCACGCCACACGCGCCCGTGGAAGCGTCCCGACACCGTCACCCTCAACCCGGAGAATCACGCCGAAGCTGACCGACTCGCTTCCTGAACTCTCATGCGACAACTACCTTGAATTTCACCGACCCCGAGCGACGATTGGCACTTCAATCATGCGCGAGGCCCCGGGCGACCCCGCCGCCGCCGAGCGCGAGTATTGCCGCACGATCGAGATCACCCCGACTCCGAGCAGGCGCTCGACGCCCTCGCCCCCCTCACGGCCGCCATGGCCGGCACGCGGAGACCGAGATCTTCGAGGCGCGAGCGTGTGCCGCCCGCCCAAGTTAGCCGCCGTGGACCCAGTCCGGGAACGCGTCATTCTCGGCGTAGAAGATGATAAGTTGGAGCTTCTGGTCGAGCGTCGGCTCGCGGTCGCCGAAGACCTCGAGGACCTCGAGGGCGATGTCGACCTCGAGGAAATAGTCGAAGCCAGCTGCCTCGATGTGCTCGGGGAGCTTGCCGTCGAACGCCACCACGGTGCACTCGGAATCACCCGTCCATGGGCGGCGCACGCAGATGGTCGCGTCGTCGTCCAGCTCGGACAGTTTCTCGATGGCCTCGACGAGCTTCATGGTGTTCATCCTAGTACAGTTTGCCCCAGAGCTTGAATCCGCCTGTGTTGCCGGGATGCAGGATCGCCCAGAACCTGCTTGCGTGGTGCGCCCGCGGTATGAGCTGCATGACGCCCGGTTGATGCGGCACGTGATGCCAGGTCCACTTGCTGCCCGGCGCACCCTTTAGCTCCCTCGCGGTCGAGTTCTTCGAAATCGTAATGCCCCGCATGCGCATGGCGCGTTCGTACTTCGGATCCGCTGCCATCTTGCTCAGCAACTGGAGGTTGGCCTGCCGGTTGTGCATCTTGCGGGTCCCCTCGGCGCGCTGCACCAACTGGATGGTCTCGGCGACGATGAGCCTACAGTTGTGGACCCACGCGCCGGTCTCCCCGACGAAGAACGTGTGGTCGTCGTCGACAACCAGGTTGTAGACGTACGGCTGGCGCGCACCCGGTGCGTTCGACACCACGCGGGCCCAACCGCCGCCGTCGGCGAACACCAGATCGCCAGCGGCGAGCGCGGCGGCCTTCGTCCAACCCTCGCCGTGCAGCCAGAACGGGTGCTCAGACGTAACGCCGAGCGTCTCGTCGATGCCGTCGCGTTCGAGGCGCAGGTCGTAGGCCCGCTTGTCGGCCGTGACGATGACGTGATGGATCGGCTGGTACGCGAACTCGCCGGTGCGGTCGTCGCGCGAGAGGACCAGATCGCCGGGGGCAAGCGATTCGATCGGGACCAGACCGTCGGGGGTGTGAACCGGGGTGCCCGCCGCGAACGAATTCTTGCACGATGTTGCGACCGAAGCCCCGGCACCGGCGATCCGCGCCAGACCCGCGCCCATAAGGTAGCCGCCGACGAGATCACCGGCGATGCCGCCACCCATGTACCAGCCCGAGCACTTGTCGACGACGTCGTCGACGCCGAGCTGACGCCGGATCCACTGGGTGCCCCCGAAGGTGATTCTGTCGCCGAACCCGGCCGCGAAGTTGCTGACGTCCTCCAGGGAGGGCCAGCTCAACGTGCCAGTGGGGTCCTTGAGGTTGATCGGGTCGGAGCCGACGTACTCGTAGACGTTGCCGCCATCCGCCAAGCCGAGCGCATCGCGCGACATCCAGCGCCCCGTCCGCGCGTCGTACTCGCGCGCCCCGAACTGCACCAGTCCGGTGTCCGCATCGTAGAGGCCTCCGGCGTAGCCGAAAGGTTGGAACCCCGGCGAGGTGTCGCTCAGCACGACGCCGAATTCGTCGTAGTCGATGCGCTGCGCGATTGCCCCTGTCACAGCGTTGACCACCAGGCGCACGCTGCCGAGATGATCGGTCACGAACGCGTAGGTCGTGCCGTTCTTGACCATGTAGTCCGGTGCCCCAAACGACCGGCTGTAGACGTAGCGGCTTGTCACCACGCCGCCGGTCTGCTGCGCGGCCGGTCGGTCGGCGCCGTTGTAGAGGAAGCCGTAGGCGAGCGCGCCGTTGACCCGTTTGCCAATGCGATGACCGGCGGGGTCGACGAGATACTCGATCGTGCCGCCGCCGGGTAGCCCCACGCGACGAAGCGCCCCAAGCGTGTCCCAGGTGTACGTCGTGGTCAGGGCGCCGCTGCTGCGGGTCGCAACCTCGCCGTTGCGCGTATAGGTGAAGGACTGCGAGCCGTAGTTCAGCAGCCGGTCGTGGTCGTCGACGAAGATACTGCCAGCGGCGACGCCGGGGGCCGACGTGCGGTTGCCGTTGCTATCGTACGTGTAGCTCGAGAGCGGAGTGCCGGCGGCGTCGGTGACCGTCTCGAGACGCCCGCTGAGGTCGTAGCGAAAACGCCGAGTGACCGGTGCCCCACCCGTAATCGACTCCGTGACGGCGTCGATGCGTCCGAGGTGGTTATAGCCGTAGGTGCGCGACAGCAGTGGTGCCCCACCGGCGGTAGTCGCGACCACCTCGGGATCGCCGTAGGCGTTGTACGTGACGCTCTCGGCAACGCTGTTGACGGCGCGCGAGGTCCGCGCGCCGTTGTTCGGATCGTTGACAACGCTCAGCGCGCCGGCGCCGGTCAGGAGCAGATCGCGATCGTAGGTGTAGAGGATCGGCTGCCCGCCGTTGACAGTCTCGGTGATGCGGCGGTTGCTCTGGTACTGGCTGCGGTCGTAGGCCACGCTGCCCGACACCGCTGCGTGGGTCAGCGCCGTCGCCGACACATCGGGGCCGTCGTACGTGAACGCGACCGTGGTCGGCCCCATCGAGTCGTCGCGGACGATCGAGTCCACCCGGCTCGCCGCGCCGTAGGTGACGGTGATCGTTCCCCAGTCGGCGAGCCGCGTGGTCCTAAGGCGGCCGGTGCCGGCCTCGTGCTCGAAAATCACCGTGCGGCCGTCGGGGAGGATAGTGCGATCCGGGCGCCCGTCGTCGTCGTGGAGGTACTGCTCGATGCGCGACAGGCCATCGCCGAGCGGCGGGGGCGTGTACGACGCAGGAAGATCGCCGGCGCCGTGGTCGTAGACGTGGACGGGACGTCCCGGCGGAGCAACGGTGCGGACGTTGCTGTTGTCGTCGTAGCTCGTGATCGTGACGGCGCCGGCCGCGTCGGTGGACGTGAGCGTCCGGCCGATCCCGTCGTAAGTCTGGCTCGTGACCTGATAGATCGCGGGCTGAGCGCCGCCGGAAGTGCGCGCGCTGGCAGACTGCAAGAACCCCGACTGCTGGTCGTAGTGGTATGACGTGAAACGGTCGCCCTGGGTGAAGTGGTCAAGGCGGCCGCGCGCATCGTAGAAGAACTCGATCGGGAGGCGGCCCGGGACCTCGGAGCGGATGACCCGGCCGAGATCGTCGAAGTGATCGGTGCTGGTGCGTCCCTCCGGCGTCCGGGTGGTCGACGTCCGCGCGTCACCGTCCCACACCGTCTCCGACGTGCCGCCGGTCGCCGTCGAGCGCTCGGTCAGGCGGCGCACGCCGACCGGATCGTCGGGATCGTAGAGCTCGACGAGGGTCTCGTACGTCGCAGTGAACGGCGACCCGCCGGGCGGCGTCACGGTCACCGACCGGGTCGACTGCACGGCGGCGCCCCAGCGCGGGTCGGGTCCCTGCACGGTGTCGATGCGCGTCCCATCGGGGGTGATGACCGTCGTCTGGCCGTCCGGGCTCCCGCGCATCAGCGTGAACGAACCGTCGGGCCGGGTGACCTTGCGTTCCATGCACATGCCGAGCGCGGGCGACGGGCACACCGAGGCGGCCGTTCCCTCGAGCCGCCGGGCCTCGTACGTTGTCTGGATGCCGAGCGCGGTGGTGACGTGCACCGTCGCGTCGAACCCGCGCCCGAAGCGCAGCAGCGACTTGAAGCCGATCGGGTCGTTGTCGACGCGCAGGCGGCCCTGGAGGTCGTACTCGTAGGTGTGCTCGTAGTTCTTGGCGTCGATCATCGACGTCAGGAGCCCGCCGGCGTCGTGTGCGAGCGTGATGGTCTCGCCCTCCGGGTTGGTGACGGTGCGGAGGTAGCCGTTGGCGTCGACGGTGAGGCTGGTGACGTGGCCGTGGGGGCCGACGATCGCCGTCGGTCGGCCGGCGCCGTCGCGCTGGATCGTGACCGTGTTGTCGTGCGGATCGCGGATCGTGGCCAGCCGGCCGCTCGTGTCGTACGTGAAGTTCAGGACCGGCTCGCCGGTGACCGAGTCGACAGTGGCCTCGAGACGGCGGTCGCCGTCGCGTAGCACGTAGGCGAGATTGCCGTCCTCGGACGGTACGACGACGCCGTCCAGCGACGGCGAGGCGATGCCGTCGTCGTACGACCGGATGCGCCGGAAGTTGTGCGCGACCGTCGCCGACGGCTGGTGGATGATGAGGCCACCTTCCGGCGTGGCGACCATGCCGTGGACCGACACCGTCGCCGAGAGCGGATCACCGCCGTCGCCTCCCTCGCCGGGCTGCCCGGGGATGCCTGCGACCCGGGACATGTGGTTGCCGCTGACGCGACGGATGACCGAGCCGTACCCATCGACGAAGTACAGCGACCCGTTGCGGTACGTGAGATCGCGGGCCTCGGCGACGCCGGCCTCGGTCGCCGGCTTGCCGTCGCCGACCGGGTTGTGGCCGATCATCGGGTTGCCGGCGATCTGGACGAACTCGTCGCTCTCGAGCTCCCAGATGCCGCCGAACGCGCCGACAAAGAGTCTGGTGCCGCCGTACTCGACGTCCCGCGCGCCGTTGAGCAGCTGGGCGGGCGTGGCCTGGCCGTTCCGGGTGAACAGGACGACGCGATCGGAACCGAGGATCGCGATCGTGCCGAGGTCGCTCACCGTGACGCGGTCGATCGCGGTCCCGATCACCGGCACCGTCGTGCCGGGCGGCAGCTGGGCCATGCACGTGTTGGGGGACTGGTACGTCGCGATGACGCGCGCCTCGCCACCCGGCACGATGCGCCAGAGGAACGTGCGCGTCGCGGCATACAGCACGCCCCCCGGGCCGACCGCGAGGTCGTAGATGTGTCCGATCGTGGCCTCGACCGCGGGCCCGCCGTGTCCCTGACCTCCGCAGCCGTTGGTCTGGATGTCGCCGGCGATGTGCTCGATCGTTCCGTCACGGTTCCGGCGCTGGATCTTGGCCGCGTCGGCGTAGTAGAGACCGCCCTCCGGCGACATGGCGAGGGTATCGCCATAGCTCCAGTAGTCGAGCGGCCGCGTGAACAGCTGCTGGATGGCGCCGCCGCGGCCGAACGAGACGCTGCTGCCGTCGCCGCGCTCGAGCGTCCCGCTCGCGGCGTCGACGTGATGGTGCGCGTCGAGGCTCCAGCCGCCGATGCTATTGGCCGGCGTCTGGATGCGGCCACCGATGCGCGCCGCCACCGTCGACCACACCGTGAACGTGCGGCCCCCGCGGTTGCCGCTGACCTCGCCGCCGGTCGGCCAGCCGCCGAAGCTGGGGACCTGAGCGAACGATGCCTGGTACTCGTAGCCGAGCTGGATGGTCAGCGCCTGGCTGCCCTGCAGCTGGCGGCCCCAGGCATCAAAGCCGTCCCAGGTGAAGGTCGCATGCTGGTTGGCGGCGCAGGAGTAATGCCGCTCAACCCGCCGCCCGGCGATCAGGAAGCGGGCGTGGATGCGCAGGCAGCTCGCGCCCAGCGCGCCCTGGGACAGCGGCACGACGACGGTGCGCTCGGAGTGGCGGCCGAACGCGCGCCGGCTCTCGTAGCGCAGCGAGAATGGCGTGCCGGTGATCTCGATCTCCTCGCCGAGGCTCTGGTTCTCGCAGTTGATGACCGAGCCCGACTGCTCGCAGCCGCGCGACGTGTGAGCCTCGAGGATCTTGCCGAGCGGCATGTAGGGAACCTCCATGTCGTCGGGAGGCCAGATGCCCCAGTTGGTGTCGTACGGCGTGAAGTGAGTGATCTGGACGCGCCACAGCTCCTGGCCCGGGTTGTAGAGCGCGGCGAGGCGCTGCCGTTCCTCGACGGTGATGCCGAGCAAGGCCATGGACATTGCGCCGTCCGCGGCGCCGTCGCCGTCGACGTCGAGGTCGGCGAGGCCCGCGGTCTCGCCGACGATCGCGATCACGCGGCCGTTGGTGGAGGCGATCCACGACGCGAGCTCGCGGTCGTAGTAGCCCATGGGCACCAGGCCACCGACCTCGAAGTCGAGGAAGTTGTCGACGTAGAACGACAGCGGCCGGTCGAACTGCACGCGCGCGGCGCCGGTCTCGAGGGCCTCGTCGGCGCTGAGCTCGACGGCGTAGGTGTACGCGATGTTCGGCGGCATGGGCGCCGGCATCGCGCGCACGCCGTTGGCGCCCACTGTGTACTCGGTGGCGCGCACCGTGAGCGCCGTCATCGGCGTCTGCGTGCCGTCGGGGTCGATCAGCGTCGCCTGCGTGCCGGGCGGGATCAGCAGCGTCGCCTGGCGGGTGCCGTCGGCGTCGGTCTCGACGTTGCCGCGCGCGTGCTGCATCGAGCCGGCGCCCATCATGACGTTCGTCTCGGGCGAGCCGGCGTAGCTGACCAGCGCGATGTCGTCGATCCAGGTGTACTGGCTCCAGCTGACCTCGACGACGCGGTGCGCCGGGAGGTGCTGGGGCGCCTCGACGGCGATCACCAGCGTGTCGCCACCGTTGACCGCGAGAGAGAAGGTGCCGTCGGCCTGCGTCGTGGTCTCGCCGAGCTCGGGATGGTCCTTGACCACGACGCGCGCCCCCACCATCGGCAGGCCGGCCATCGTCGTGACCAGGCCGCGCACGATCGCCGCGCGTTCGGGGACGATGTCCTCGGGATCGACGCCGGTCTGCACCGCGCCCGGGCCGGTGTAGAGGTGGCCGGCGGCCTCGCCGGTCGTTGTCGCCTCACCACCGGACAGCGGCGGCGCGGCGGGCGGCGGCGTCGGGCTCACCAGCGTGGAGGGCCCGTCGCCGGACTCGCCGCCCAGATCACTGCGCGCCTCGATCCGGAACAGGTAGGTGGCACCGCTGGTCAGCCCGCCGACGGTGTGCGTCGTCTGGCCACCGGAGACCTCGATCAGGAACGCGCCGTCGCGGTACAGGCGATACCCATCGATGCCGCCGGGATGCGTGGCCTCGGTCCACTGCAGCTCGACGGAGCTGGGGCCGAGTGAAGCCGCCACCAGCGCGCTGCTGGCTGGCCACGCCGGCGGCGCCGCGCACGCCGCCGTGACCGGGTTGCTGCACGTGCCGTCCACCGGCGAGCAGGTACCGGGATCGTGGCACGCGTCCTGAGCCTGGCACACGACGCCGAGGCACTCGCACGCGTCGCCTTGGCCGTCGACGTTGCTGTCGAGCTGGTCGAAGTTGGCGACAGTCGGACAGTTGTCGGTGCGGTCATCGATGCCGTCAACGTCAACGTCGACAAACACGAGGTTGGGAGTGACCACTGGCGATGAACCCGGTGCGCCTGACTGACCGTAGGTGTTGGCGCCGAAGCAGTGCACGTCCCCGGTGGTCTGCCGAGTACAAGTGTGCTGGCTGCCGGCCGAGATCGCGGCGATGTTGGTGCGTCCGCCCCTCATGTACCGTACGTCGGGACCGGTTGCGCCGAAACCTAGTCGGCCGTCACCGTTCGCGCCTGCGCAGAGCTGGCTTCCCGACGTGGTGACAAGACAACCGTGCGTGTCGCCGGCATCCATCTGGCTCGCCGAGCCGATCACGTACGTTATTGGCCCACCGACGGTGTCGTACTGACCGCGTACCACCGTCGGCCACGCCAGGGTGGTCGCAGTGCTGCCCGTGCCCGATTCTCCGTTGGCGTGTGAGCGTCCGGTGGACCGCACCGGGTTGAGGGCTTGAGCCTGGTCGGCGAGACGCGAGGCTCGCGGGATGCGTGTACTGCCAACATCCTCGAAGTACTGGAGCGAAGCGGAAGGACGAGCCGTCGTCGAAGCCTGGCGGC
>JAIOII010001523.1 GCA_019912685.1 Kofleriaceae bacterium | reverse complement strand
GCGCGCACCCGATCGATCGCGCCGTGGCCCGCGTGCCCACCGGCTTCGCGCCAGGCACGGCGCTGCGCGACGCGCTCGGCCTCGCCGCCGACGCCACGGTCGGCGCGGACGGCCACGTCACCGTCGACGTCGGTCCGCGCGAGGCGGCGATCTACACGCCGCGCTGATCGCGCATCCCCGTCGCCGCGGTCGACGGGGCGCGCCACCACTCGCCAATCGCGTCGAGAGGGACAACAATCTCCGGGCACGGTCGACGCGATCGATCGAGCTTCGAGAAGGGAGCGGCGATGCAGCTCGGAATGATCGGACTCGGACGGATGGGCTCCAACATGGTGCGACGGCTGTTGCGACACGGGCACGACGTCGTGGTGTTCGATCGCGTCGCGTCCGCGACGGAGGCCGTCGCGCGTGAGGGCGCCACCGCCGCCGCGGCCGTGACCGAGCTCGTCGCGCGCCTCGAGCCTCCGCGCGTGGTGTGGATGATGGTGCCGGCGGGCGTCGTCGACGCGGCCACCGCCGAGCTCGCGCCGCTGCTCGAGCGCGGCGACACGATCGTCGACGGTGGGAACTCGTACTACGTCGACGACCTTCGACGCGCCCGGGAGCTCGCGGCGCGTGGGCTCCATTACGTGGACGTCGGCGTGAGCGGCGGCGTGTTCGGCCTGGAGCGCGGCTATTGCCAGATGATCGGCGGTGAACGCGCGGTGGTGAGCCGCCTCGAGCCCCTGTTCGCCGCGCTGGCCCCCGCCCGCGAGTCAGCACCTCCGACGCCGGGGCGAGCGGGACGATCGGGCACCGCCGAGCTCGGCTATCTGCATTGCGGACCGTCTGGCGCAGGCCACTTCGTCAAGATGGTCCACAACGGGATCGAGTACGGCCTCATGGCCGCGTACGCCGAAGGCCTCAGCATCCTCCGGCACGCCAACGTCGGAGACGCGCACCAGGAGCACGACGCCGAGACGACGCCGCTCCGCGACCCGGAGCACTATCGCTACGACCTCGACGTCGGGGAGATCGCCGAGCTCTGGCGTCGCGGCAGCGTCATCTCGTCGTGGTTGCTCGACCTCACCGCGGCGGCCTTGCTCGGCTCCGCCGATCTCGATCGCTACGCAGGTCGCGTGTCCGACTCCGGCGAGGGTCGATGGACGATCAAGGCCGCCATCGACGAGGCGGTCCCGGCGCCGGTGCTCAGCGCCGCGCTCTACGCGCGGTTCTCGTCGCGCGGCGAGGGCGACTACGCCAACAAGATCCTGTCGGCGATGCGGGCCGCGTTCGGCGGCCACGTGGAGAAGCCATGAGTCGCGTGCGCTCCGGGGCGCTCGTGTTCTACGGCGCCACCGGCGATCTCGCGTTCAAGAAGATCTTCCCCGCGCTGCAGCGGATGGTGAAGACCGGCGTGCTCGACGTGCCGGTCGTCGGCATGGGGCGCGGCGGCTCGCTGGAGGAGCTCCAGGCCCGCGCGCGAGACAGCGTGGAGACCCACGGCGGAGGCGCCGATCCGGTGGCGTTCCCGAAGCTCATGGGCCTGCTTCGCTACGTCAAGGGCGAGTACACCGAGCCGGCGACGTTCGACCGGCTGCGGCGCGAGCTGGGCGACGCGGCGCAGCCGCTCCACTACATGGCGATCCCCCAGTCGCTCTTCGAGGTCGTGATCGGTCAGCTCGCCCGCTCCGGTTGCGGCGCGAGCGCGCGCCTGGTCCTGGAGAAGCCATTCGGCACCGATCTCGCGTCCGCGCGCCGCCTCAACGCGATCCTCCATCGCTGCTTCGGCGAGGACGCGATCTTCCGGATCGATCACTACCTCGGCAAGGACGCGGTCCAGAACCTCGTGTTCTTCCGCTTCGCCAACACGTTCCTCGAGCCGATCTGGAACCGGCGCTACGTCGAGAACGTCCAGATCACCATGGCCGAGCCGTTCGGCATCGAAGGACGCGGGGCGTTCTACGACAAGACCGGGGCGCTCCGCGACGTGGTCCAGAATCACCTGTTCCAGGTGCTCGCCAACGTCGCGATGGAGCCGCCGAGCGGCCGCGACATCGAGACGATCCGCGACGAGAAGGTGCGGGTCCTCAAGGGCATCTCCTCGCTCGATCCCGGCCGGGTCGTGCGCGGTCAGTTCCGGGGGTTTCTCGACGAGCCAGGCGTGGCACCGGGCTCCACGACCGAGACGTTCGTCGCGCTCGAGCTCGCCGTCGAGTCGTGGCGCTGGGACGGCGTCCCCTTCTACATCCGCGCCGGCAAGATGCTCCCGACGTCTTGCACCGAGGTGGTGGTCAAGCTGCGCCGTCCGCCCGCGATCACCGGCGTGCACCTGGTCTCGAACCACGTGCGCTTCCAGGTCGGCCCCGCGTTCCAGATCGCGCTCGGCGCCACGGTTCGCGAGCCCGAGCACGAGGAGGGCCACGCGCTCGAGCTGATCGCGAGTCACGTCCACGAAGGCGCCGAGACCGATCCCTACGCCGCGCTCCTGGGCGATGCGCTGCGGGGTGAGACCTTCCGCTTCGCCCGGCAGGACTACGTCGAGGAGGCGTGGCGGATCGTGGACCCGGTGCTCGGTGGCGACTCACCGATCGTCTACGAGCCCGGCACGTGGGGCCCGGCCGGAGCGCAGGCGATGGTCCCCGGGGGCTGGGCCGCGCCGTGAGAGAGGAGCGCTGGCCCGATCCCGAGTCGGTCGCGCGGCGCGCGGCGCAGTGGATCGCCGACCACGCCAAGGCGCGCAACGATATCGACGTCGAGATCGTCGATCTCGCCGACTACAAGCTGCCGTTGTTCGACGCCGCGGCGTCGGACGCCTGGATGCCGACGCCGAACCCCGAGGCCGCCCGCTG
>JAIOII010001522.1 GCA_019912685.1 Kofleriaceae bacterium | reverse complement strand
CGCTCGTCCCGTCGCTCGCGACGCGCGACCCGGAGGCCGCAGCCGCGTTCCTCGCCGGCGCGTTCGCCGCCGGCCACGAGGGCGTGATGGCCAAGGACCAGGAGGCGCCGTACGCCGCCGGTAACCGCGGCTCGTCGTGGCTCAAGATCAAGAAGGTCCACACCCTCGACCTCGCGGTCATCGCCGTCGAGCACGGCTCGGGCCGGCGGAAGGGCTGGCTGTCCAACCTGCACCTCGCCGCGCGCGACCCGGCGACCGGCGGCTTCGTCATGCTCGGCAAGACCTTCAAGGGGATGACCGACGAGCTGCTCGCGTGGCAGACCCGCGAGCTCGGCGCGCGCGCCACCGAGCGCGCCGGCCATGTCGTGCACGTGCGGCCCGAGCTCGTCGTCGAGATCGCGTTCTCCGACGTCCAGGTGTCGCAGCAGTACCCGGGCGGCCTGGCGCTGCGCCTGGCGCGCGTCGTGCGCTACCGACCCGACAAGACCGTCGCCGAGGCGGCCACGATCGACGACGTCCGCGCCATCGCCATCGCCGACGGCGTGCTGCCTCCCCGGTAATCGCGTACAACCGAGGCATGGCGCTCAAGAAGCTCGTGGTCGGCATGGACTTCTCTCCCGGCGCCGAGGTCGCGGCGCGCCGGGCCGGCGAGATCGCGGCCAGACACGGCGCCGAGATCGTGCTCGTCCACGCGACGACCGTGCCGCAGCGTCCGGAGGTCCCGGCGTCGATGGCGGCGACCGCGGACGCGCTCGTGAAGGTGCTCGACGACCGCCTCGCGTCGGAGCGCGGCGAGCTCGGCGCGGTGCGCGAGCGGCTCGCCGCGGAGACCGGCGTGACCGTCTCGACGCTCGTGGTCGACGAGTACCCGGACGACGCCCTCGTCGATGCCGCCGCCCAGGTCGGCGCCGATCTCGTGGTCACCGGCTCGCGCGAGAAGGGCCGCCTGCGCCGCTGGCTGCTCGGCTCGACGGCCGAGCACGTCGTGCGCCGCGCCGACGCGAGCGTGCTCGTCGCGCGCGCCGGCGATCCGGACCACGGCTTCGGCCGGATCGTCGTCGGCACCGACTTCTCGCCCGGCGCGACCCTCGCCCTCGCGCGCGCCGTCGAGCTCGCGCAGCCGGGCGCGGTCATCGATCTCGTGCACTGCCTGCACCACCCGATGTTCCGCCCGGTGCCCGGCGTCGATCCCGTCCTCGCCGACGACTACAAGGCGTTCCTCGCGCAGCTCGTCGCCGACGCCCACGCGCGCATGGAGGAGGCCGCGCGCGATCACGCGGTCGCCAACGTGCAGTTCCGCAACCACGTCGTCGAGGATCAGCCGCGCGAGGCGGTGTGCGACCTCGCGGAGAAGGTGAACGCCGACCTCGTCGCCGTCGGCAGCCACGGCCGCCGCGGCCTCCGCCGCCTCGTCCTCGGCAGCGTCGCCGAGGCGACGGTGCGCCACGCCCCCTGCTCCGTCCTCGTCGCCCGCTGACTCAGCAGCTCAGGTCGTTCTTCGTGCCCGCGGTCGGGTGGAGCTCGGGGTGCGCGAGCGCGCGCACCAGCGCCGGCACGTCGCCGGCGTGCGCGCTCCACAGCTCGACGATCGCGTCCGCCTCCGTGCGCCCGCTCTCCGCGACCTGCGCCACCGGCTCGATCAGCCGCACGACACCCGGCAAGGAC
>JAIOII010001521.1 GCA_019912685.1 Kofleriaceae bacterium | reverse complement strand
CGTAGCGCCAGCCGCCGGCGGCCTGCGGATCGCGCCGCCGCACCAGATCCACCTTGTGCCACCGGCTCGGATCGGCGAGGTGGTGATCGAGGATGGGCTGGTTCGACGGCGCGGTCGGCAAGCGGACGGGCAGGACCAGCGTGCCGTCGGCGAGGCCGGTGAACACGATCGCGAGCGGGCCGGTGTGGTGCCACCAGCCATCCGCATGAACAGCGCGCAAGCGTCGCGGCTGGACGAAGTCGCCCGTGGCGTCGGTATATGCCGCGCGGTGGCCGGCGAGCGTGCCGTGGAGGCGAAACGTCTCCCACTTGTTCGCGGTCGTATGCGACCGCGCGCGTCCGGGCAAGCGCGTGAAGTCGTACCACCGACTCACGCCGGGCATGCCGAAGCGCTTCCCGCGGGCGTCGACGAAGAGGTGGCGTTCCATCGGTGTCCACACCGTGTCCGCCAGGTGCATCGCCAGCGCCTTGGTCACGAACCGCCGCAGGTGCGGCGCCGCGTCGAGGTGCGCGTACGCCGCGTGCTCGAGGGCCGTGCGCGTCAAGCCGAGCCGCTCGCGCACGACCGCCGTATCCGCCGTCCGCTCGTGCGTCGCTGCCCAGTAGGCTCGCGCGCGCTGGCGGGCGTCGCGCTGGAGCGCGCGCCGCACCGCGTACGCGTCCTGGAACATCGCCTCGACGCGTGCGCGCTGCACCGGGTCGTGCGTGTCGAGCGCGAGCCGCAGCACGGACAAGCCGTCCTCCGGCCGCCGCACCCACGGCGCCTGCTGGTTCGGACCTCGTGTCCGCTTCCCGGACGACACCACCGATCGATCATGCACCACCGGTCTGACGTCCAACCATCGCCATGACCACCTCGCGCATGCTCGTCCTCGCCGCCCTCACCCGCCGTCGATTGACCGTGTTGCTCCGTCGCCTCGGCCCCGAGCCGACGCGTGGCCGGCCGTGGTCCTGCTCGCGGGCCCGTCGCGTCCTGCTCGCGTGCGCGGCGCTGCGCACCAACCTCACCGTGCGCGAGCTCGCCGCGACCTTCGGCGTGTCGAAGTCGTCCGCGCATCGCATCGTCTCGACGATGACCGCGCGGATCGCGGCGCTCGCCCAGGAACCCACGCTCACGGACCGGCGTGACGCCTGGGTCGTCGATGGCACGCTCATTCCGACCCGCGATCACCGTCGCGCTGCACGGTCGAAGAACTACCGCTGGTCGTGCAACGCGCAGATCCTGGCTCGCCGTCGTGACCTGCACATCATTGCCACCGCGGCCGGTGGCCCGGGGAATCGAAACGACACCGTGCACTACCGTGGCTCCCCATCCAGGCGCTCTGCGTGCGCCACGGGCGCGTCCTCGCGGATGGCGGCTACCGCGGCGTTCCCGAGCTCGTCACGCCTGTCTTCCGCGGCAACCGCATCCTGCGTGACCGTGCGTGGCGCCGGCACCGACGGCGTCGCGCCCGCATCGAACACGCCATCGCGCGCCTGAAGAACTGGCGCGTCCTGCGCGACCATCGCC
>JAIOII010001520.1 GCA_019912685.1 Kofleriaceae bacterium | reverse complement strand
GTGACGGGCGCGCGCGCCGTCGCCGTCGGGGTCGCCGTCGGGGGCGGCGGCGCCGGCGTGGGCGCAGACGCGGGCCGCGACAGCGCCTCGAGGCACGCGGTCAGCTCGGCGATGAGCTCGGTCATCGCCTGGTGACGGTCGGCCGGCTTGCGCGCCATCGCCTTCACGATGACGGCCTCGACGTCGGGCGCCAGATCGCCGCGCAGCTCCCGCGGCGGAGGCGGATCGTGCTGGACCTTCTCGAGCAGGATCTTGGTGAACGTGTCGCCGCGGTACGCCTGCTGGCCGGTCGCCATCTCGTAGAGGATGGCGCCGAGCGCGTAGATGTCGCTGCGCTCGTCGGCGGTGGCCTCCATGGCCTGCTCGGGCGCCATGTACTCCGGCGTGCCGACCGCGAGCCCGGGCTGGGTGAGCCTGCGGCGCGGCTCGCCGCCGCCGCCGACGGTGAGCGCGATGCCGAAGTCGAGCACCTTCACGAAGTCGCGATCGCCGTCGCGCTCGATGAGGAGGACGTTCTCGGGCTTGAGGTCGCGATGGATGACGCCCTGGGCGTGCGCCGCGGCGAGCGCCTCGGCGATCTGGCGCGTGATGCGGAGCGCGCGCTCGAGCGAGAGGTTGCCTTCGCGCATCGCCTCGCCGAGCTCGACGCCGTCGAGGCGCTCCATCACGAAGTAGAGGCGGCCATCGGCGGTGGTGCCCGAGTCGGTGACGTCGACGATGTGGGCGTTCGCGATCTGCGACGTCATGCGCGCTTCGGCGCGGAAGCGCTCCACGGCCTCCGCGGTGTTGGCGAAGACGGCGTGCAGGATCTTGAGCGCGACCTTCTTGCCGATGCCCGTGTGCTCGGCGGCGTACACGCGGCCCATGCCGCCCTCGCCGATGAGGCGGATGAGGCGGTAGCGTCCGTCGATGACATCCGATACGGACTCGCGAGCCGGTCTGGGAGGTGTGGACCGCAAACGTGTCGTCCTCGAAGAAAGATAATACGAGGATGGCGTGCAGGGCCGACAGACCCGCTGTGGCGCGATGTGCGCGCGGCGCAAGCCCTAGTCGCGGCTACGATCTTCGAGGATCGCCAGGAGCAGCCGCGTCATGCGCACGGTGTAGGTGAGCTGGACGTTGGCGTACGTGTCGGTGGCGCGGTGATAGTTGGGGTTGGAGTCGCCACCCGCGAACTCTTCGCACACGCCGACCGTCGTGAAGCCGCGCGAGGCGAACGACTCGTGGTCGCTGCCGGCGAAGGTCGGGTTGACGGTGACCGGGATGTTGCGCGGGCCGGCGTGCGCGCGGTAGAGCGCCTCGAGATCGGCGTGTGGCTTCCACAGCTCGATCGCGCCGTCCCCGTCGCCGTCGTAGCTGAGCATGTCGAAGGCGTGCACGCTGTCGACCGGCGTCATGTCGTCGCGCAGCTTCAGCGCGTAGGCGGTGCTGCCGATGAGGCCGCCTTCCTCCTGATCGAAGAGCACGAGATCGATCGCGCGATCGCGCGTCGGGCGCGACGCGAGGTAGCGCGCGGCGACCACGACGATCGCGGTCCCGGTGCCGTTGTCGGCCGCGGCGGGACCGGCCATGACCCCGTCGAAGTGCGCGCCGACGACGATGCGCGGCAGCGTCGAGCCGGTGGTGGAGGGCAGGTGGACGACGACGTTCTGGCCGCTGCCGTAGTCGTGGAGCGTCGGCGCGAGCCCGAGCCGCGTCAGCTCGTCGATCAGGTACTGCCGCGCGACGCCGCGCTCGGCCGCCGTCGCGCGGCGGGTGATGGTGACGCCGGGCGCGGCGGGCTCGACGCC
>JAIOII010001519.1 GCA_019912685.1 Kofleriaceae bacterium | reverse complement strand
GGCCTCGGCGGCGCTCGCGCCCGCCCGGGCGCCGGGGCGGCCACCCGCGACCTTGCGGCGCTTGCCGCCGGCGGCCTGCTGCTGCTCGCCCTCTTCCTCGTCGAACTTGCCGGCGGCGCCCTTCTCGACCATCTGGCGCTGCTTGGCCTGGAGCGCCGGGATCGCGTCCTCCTCGCGCCGGATCTCGACGCGGAAGATCTTCTGCCCGACGTTCAGGCTGATGCGGGCCATCATGTCCTGGAACAGCTCGAAGCCCTGCTTCTTGTATTCCTTCTTCGGGTCCTTCTGGCCGTAACCCATGAGCCCGATGCCCTCGCGCAGCGAGTCCATCGTCTTCAGGTGATCCATCCACTGCTGGTCGATCTCCTCGAGGAAGAAGCGGCGCGCGAAGTACATGAGCCAGGGGCGTGACAGCTCCTTCTCGCGCTCCTCGATGCGGGCCTCGACGATCTTCCACGCCTGCGCCGCGAGCTCGTCGCGCGACGCGTTCTGCAGCGTGAACTCGGTGGTGAACTGCTCCTCGAGCGCCTCCTCGAGGCCCTCGAGGTCCCACTCGTCGTCGGGCTTCTCGAGCGAGCAGTACTGGTCGACGGCGACGCCGATCAGCTGCTCGCACAGGTCGAACATGCGCTCGCGCTGCTGCACGAGCGAGGTGCCGATGCGCTCGGCGACGTGGTCGGCGAGCTCCTCGCGCGGCAGCTCGATCTTCTCCTCCAGATCGAGCAGCGCGCCGTGCTGGCGCCAGAGCTCGGCGCGCAGGACCCGCCACGCCGGACGCGTGTCGCCGATCGGCTCGCCGGCGGCGAGCCGCTCGTCCCGCTCCTTCACCTTCTGCAGGACGACGTCGATCATCTCGGCGAGCTTGGGCCGCATCTCGGCGGCCAGCTCGCTCGCCTTCCACGAGCCGCTCTCGGTGATCTCGGGCGGCGCCTCGGCCTCGCGCTTCTTGCGCAGCTTCTCGTCGTTGGGATCGTCGAGCGAGAACGGGGCGTACGTGCCCTCGAGCACCTGGCGGCGCAAGGCGTAGATCGTCTTGCGCTGCTGGTTCATGACGTCGTCGTACTCGAGGACGTTCTTGCGCGTGTCGAAGTTGCGACCCTCGACCTTCTTCTGCGCGCCCTCGATCGAGCGCGTCACCATCGGGCTCTCGATCGGCGTGTCCTCCTCGAGGCCGAGGCGCTCCATGAGGCCGGCCATCTTGTCGAGGCCGAAGATGCGGAGCAGGTCGTCCTCGAGCGAGAGGTAGAAGCGCGAGACGCCGGGGTCGCCCTGGCGGCCGGCGCGGCCGCGGAGCTGGTTGTCGATGCGGCGCGACTCGTGGCGCTCGGTGCCGATGATCTTGAGCCCGCCGGCCTTCAGCACCTCCTGGCGCTCGGCCTCGGTCTCCTGCTTGAACTTCGCGAGGTAGTACTTGAAGCGCTCCTCCTCGTCGAACGCGGGCTGCGTCGAGCCGCGGTACGGCCCGGCGCCGCCCTCGCCCTCGGCGGCCTCGCTGCCGTCGGG
>JAIOII010001518.1 GCA_019912685.1 Kofleriaceae bacterium | reverse complement strand
AGGCCGCCGAGGCCGAGGCCGAGGAGCTGCGCAAGGCCGCCGAGATCGAGGGCAAGGAGGTCGCGCAGAAGCGCAAGGCCGCCCTCGAGGACGAGCTGCGCGCGCGCAAGCTCGAGCTCAAGAAGCAGGAGGAGGCCGCCGTCGCCAAGGAGCGCGAGCTCGAGAAGGCGCGCAAGGACGTCGAGCGCCGCACCGCCGAGGTCGACAGGCGCGAGCGCTCCGCCGAGGGCAAGGCGCGCCAGGTCGACAGCGCGCTCGAGAAGGCCGAGGCCGCGCAGGCCGAGGCCAAGCAGAAGCTCGAGGACGTCGCGGGCCTCTCCGCCGAGCAGGCGAAGAAGCGGCTCGAGGACGAGGTGCGCGCGCAGGCGCAGGCCGCCGCCGCCGTCGAGATCAAGAAGATCAGCGACGAGGCCGAGCGCGAGAGCCAGGCCCGCGCCAAGACGATCGTCGCCACCGCGATCCAGCGCTACGCGTCGGAGTTCGTGCAGGAGCGCACCGTCGCCGTCGTCCCGCTGCCGTCCGACGACATGAAGGGCCGCCTCATCGGGCGCGAGGGCCGCAACATCCGCGCGCTCGAGGCCGCGACCGGCATCGACATGATCATCGACGACACGAGCGAGGCGATCACGATCTCGTGCTTCAACCCGGTGCGCCGCGAGGTCGCGCGCCTGGCGATCGCGTCGCTCGTCGCCGACGGCCGCATCCACCCGACGCGCATCGAGGAGGTGGTGAAGAAGGCGGAGAAGGACGTCGACAAGGTGTGCCGCGAGGCGGGCGAGCAGGCGGTGTTCGATCTCGGTCTCAACCGCGTGCACCCGGAGCTGGTGCGCCTCCTCGGCCAGCTCAAGATGCGCAGCTCGTACGCCCAGAACCTGCTCGCGCACTCCGTCGAGGTCGGCTACCTCGCGGGGCTCATGGCCGCGGAGCTCGGCCTGAACGTCAAGATGGCCCGGCGCGCCGGGCTCCTGCACGACCTCGGCAAGGCGGTCGACCACGGTCACGAGGGCGACCACGCCGACGTCGGCGCCCAGCTCGCGCGCAAGCACGGCGAGTCGCCGCGCGTGTGCCAGGCGATCGCCGCGCACCACGGCGGCGTGCCCGCGGCGTCGCTGCTCGACCACGTCGTCGACGCCGCCAACCAGCTCTCGGCGGCGCGCCCCGGCGCCCGGCGCGAGCAGCTCGCGAGCTACATCAAGCGGCTCGACGACGTCGAGGCGATCTGCAACCGCTTCCAGGGCGTCTCCAAGGCGTTCGCGCTGATGGCGGGCCGCGAGGTGCGCGTCATGGTGCAGAACGACAAGGTCGATGACGCGCAGGCGCTCGTGATGTCCAGGGAGATCGCGCGCGCGATCGAGGCCGAGGCGAGCTACGCCGGCAGCGTGCGCGTCGTCGTCGTGCGCGAGACCCGGGCGTCGGAGTACGCGCGCTGAGATGGCGATGAAGCGGCGCACCTTTCTCTGGACGGGTGCGATCGCGATCGGAACGCTGCCCGCCGGCTGCCGGCCGTGGATGAGGCGCGTCGAGACGCCGGAGCCCGGGCCGAGCGACCACCAGAAGGCGACGCTCGCGGCGATGGCGGAGACGTTCATCCCCTCGAGCGACGGCTCGCCGGGTGCCCGCGAGAGCGACGCGCTCGCGCTCGTCCTCGATCCGGCGTACCCGGTCGCCGGCTACGTGAGCGAGCTGGTGAGCGACCTCGACGACTGGTGCTACGTGCGGCACTTCGGCGCCTTCGTCGGGCTGTCGCCGGCGAAGCGCGAGCAGGCGCTCGAGGAGCGGATGGGCTTGCGCGGGCGGCTCATCGCGTCCTGGTACAGGCCGGTGTACGAGGGCGTGCTCGCGCTGGCGAAGCTGTCGTTCTTCGGCGGGCTGACGCGCGCGGTCGGCACGACGTTCACCGAGTTCCCGGGCGCGAGCGCCGGCTACGCGGCGACGAGCGCCGCCGGCGTGTATCGCGCCGACGGCGACGCGGTGATGGTCGCGGGCGCGGGCAACGTCTCGAGCGTGCGAGTCACCGCGCTCGGCGCGCTCGAGA
>JAIOII010001517.1 GCA_019912685.1 Kofleriaceae bacterium | reverse complement strand
CATCGGGACCGGGCGGCGGATCCCGGGCGCGGCCCCGCGGCTCGCCGGGCTCGAGGCGGAGCTCGCCGCGCCGCACCTCCGGTGGATGGAGGAAGCGCGCGCGCGTCGGTTGCCGCTCGCCACGCGGTACCACGCGCTCGTCGCGGCGGTGTTCGACACGAAGGTGTCGGTCCCGCCGGAGCAGGCCCCCGACTGGACGGCGCTGCCCACCCGGTTCGCGTTCACGTGGGCGGACGACGGCTGCCCCGACCTGCGCCTGGGGCTCGCGCTGCACTACCCGCCTCGTGAGGCGAACGTCGAGGTCGCCGCCGCGCTGACGTGCAGCGTGAGGTCGACGTCGCGCGAGGTCAGGGAGACCAAGATCGTCGGTTCCAGGCGCGTCGAGCACAGGCGCACGCGCGAGGTCCCGGGCGAGTGCTCGACCGTCCAGACGCCGTGCATGGCGGAGCTCATGGGGAAGGCCTGCTACACGACGCGGTGCTCCACGAAGACCGAGCACTACACGGAGTACGAGGACGCGCCCATCGAGGAGACGAAGCTGGTCACGCACTACGACACGCACGTCACCGTCCGCGGGACGATCACCTCGCGCTTCGGGACCGCGCCGATCGAGCACACGCAGTCCGGCGACGTCGCGCCTGCGGACGCGGAGTTCGGCGCCGAGCGCGAGATCCGGAGGACGGTCGAGGCCTGGCGGCGATCCGTGATCCAGGAGGCGATCGACAAGGAGCTCGCGCTCGCGAGGCGCGCGACCGGGGTCGCTGCCGAGGAGCATCTCCTGCGCGCGATCTCGCTCGGCGCGCCGACGGACCTGATCGGTCCCGTCCGCGGTCTCGACGCCGGCCAGCTGACCTCGCTCCTGCGCGTCGGCACGGTCGAGCTGCCGTATGTCGCGGCACCCGGGCCGGCAGACGGGGAGCCCGAGCTGATCGCGCTCGCCGCCTTCGATCCCGCGCCGACGCTCCACGCCGAGCCGCCGGACCGCGGTCCACGCTGGCCGGAGCGGGTGCGCTTGCCGCGCCAGCTCGCGATCGTGGGCAACGCCGTCCTGTGGAAGGACCGCGACGAGAACACGCAGCCCGGCGGCGGGGCGCGACTCGAGCTCGCGTCGTCGCTCGAGCGGACCGGCGATGTGGTCCTCCGGGTCAGCGCCGCCGCGTTCGCCGTCGACGGCAAGGTGCTCGATGGCCGGCTCGCGATCGGGACGGGATTGCGGAGGGGCGCGCTGGCGATCGTGGCGGAGGTCGGCGGCGGCGTCCAGTCGCTGCCGGTGATGGACGAGCAGCGGATCGAGCTCGACGGCGGCTGGAGCGTGGCGGTCGCACACCGACGCGCGACGGGGTTCGGCGCGTCGTTCCGCTACGAGGCGCTGTACGGCGGCGCGCTCGACACGGAGACACGCTGGACGCTCGAGGTCGCCCGGCGATCGGCGCGGGGCTCGGCGATCGGCGCCGAGCTGTGGCGCCACCGCTGGGAGGAGGCGCAGGAGACGCTGTTCGGGGTCGGGCTGTGCTATCGCGCGCGCTGATTCACGGCAGCGGGACGCCGCGCTCGAGGAGCTCTTCCTTCGCGCGCTCCCTGGCGACCTCCGACGGGCTCTTCCAGTCCTTGATCGTGTAGCCGAGGCCGATCGTGAAGCCGCCCTCGGTCTCCTCGCCGGTGAGGTGCGTCCAGACGGTGGTGTGGAGGCCGAACGGGCCGACGCGCAGGCCGAGCGTGGCGATCGGGCCGAGCGTGACGTCGCCCGGCGCGAGGTGCGCGTCGACGCCGGCCTCGAGCGTGACGCCGAGGAGGCTCACCTTGCCCCAGCCGCCGAGGAGCGAGGCGGCGACGGAGTCGGTGCGGCCGTACGCGCCGCGGACGGCGGCGGAGACGCGCCACATCGTGACCGTGGGCAGGACGAGGTTGCGCTTGAAGCGACCCTTGCCGTAGCCGACGCGCAGCTCGCCGAAGCCGGCGACGTCGCCGTGGTAGCCGGCGAGGATCGACGCGAAGAACGTCTTGTGGGGGACGACCTCCTCGCGCTTCAGCTCGCCGACGACGGCGTCGGCGACCTTCTGCGCGTCCTCCTCGGTGACGGTCTGCGCGGAGGCGGAGCCGGCAGCGAGCGCCACGAGCGCGATGGACAGGAACGCGCGGATCATCGGGGCGATCCTAACGCGAGTCGCGCGCCGACATCAGAACCGCGGCCAGCCCGGGTTGGCGAGCGTGACGCGATACACGGCGGTGCGCGCGGTGATGAGGAGGGTGCGCGAGTCGACGCCGCCGAAGGCGACGTTGGACGGCTGCATCGGGACGCTGATCACCCCCCACGGTGTGCCGTCGGGCGAGAACACCTGGACGCCGGCGGAGGTGGCGACGAAGAGGTTCCCGGACGTGTCGACGGCCATGCCGTCGGGCGTCGCCGCCGTGTCGACGAACAGGCGGCGGTTCGCCAGCGCGCCGCCAGTCGTCACGTCGAAGACGTGCACGTGGTTCGCCTCCGAGTCGCCGACGTACAGGCGCGCCGGCGCGAAGGGCCAGAGCGCGATGCCGTTCGGCCGCTCCGAGAGCGCGCCACGGTGCTCGGCGGTGATGTTGCCGCTCGCGGTGACGCGGAACACGCCCATGAAGGACAGCTCGCGCTGCGCGTCCTGGATGCCGTACGGCGGATCGGTGAAGTAGATCGCGCCGTCCTGGCCGACGGTGAGGTCGTTGGGCGAGTTGAGGCGCGCGCCCTCGAAGCGATCGACGACGGTCGCCGGCGTCGCGCCGTCGCCGCGCGAGACGCGGCGGTTGCCGTGCTCGCACGCGAGCAGCACGCTGCCGGTCGTGTCGACGGCGAGGCCGTTGGCGTTGCCGCTCGGGGAGCGGAACACGGTCGGCGCGCCCGTGCCTTCGCTCCAGCGATAGATCGTGTTCGCCGGGATGTCGCTGAACACGAACTCGTCGGCGGACGGCCGCCACTGCGGCCCCTCGGTGAACATGTAGCCGTTGCCGACGAGCGTCACCTGACCGATGCCGTCGAGCGGGTTCACGGGCATGTCGCGATCGCCGGCACAGCCGCAATCGTTCGGCGTGTCCGTGTCGGCGTCGACGATGTCGCCGCCGCCGTCGTCACCACCACCACCACCACCACACGCGGCGAGCACGGCGACGACGACACCGGCGACGGCGGGCGTACGCTTCATGCGGCGATTGTATCGGAGGCGCCGGTCAGTAACGCGGCCACTCGACGCAGCACGGGCCCTGGACCTGGGACGACCAGTGCAGATCGCTCATGCTGTCGAGGCTGCAGTTGCCGATGATGGCGAAGCCGCCCTGCCCCGTCGGGTGATACGTCCACGAGCGGCCGGGGTTCTGGACTCCGGCCATGCAGACCGCGGCGCGCCATTGCGCGAGCGTGCAGATCTGCGCGCGGAGCTCGCCGCAGAACGCGTCGGCGTTCGGGAAGGTATCGAAGCGGCCCGGGTGCCAGCAGAGCGTCTTCGTCGGAAGATCGATGCGCGTCATGCCCGACGGACACGAGCCGACGCTCGTCGGGCCCGGGGGACCTTGCGGCCCTTGCGGTCCCTGCGGTCCCGTCGCGCCGGTGGCGCCCGTCGCGCCGGTGGCGCCAGTCGGGCCGGTGGCGCCCGTCGGTCCCGCCGGCCCGGCCGGGCCCCGGTCTCCGGTCAAGCCGCGTAGACCCTGCGGCCCTTGCGGACCCGTCGCGCCCGTCGGACCGGCCGGCCCTGCCGGCCCCGTGTCTCCGGTGAAGCCGCGAAGCCCCTGCGGCCCCTGCGGTCCGATC